>JAUSBW010000163.1 GCA_030651815.1 Methanoregula sp. | reverse complement strand
CAATTTTCATAATCTGCGCGTTTGGAATTTTTTCCTGAACGTGAATTCGTGCAACGAATCCCATAAAGTTTTACTTAATGCTACATAATTAGCCAATAGTAACGATATTTTTACGGTTTTTTCCTTAAGCTAACTTCTATGAACGATTGTCAAATTAAACGTATGTTCATAGCCGGTATTCTCTCTTCCCGGAAATTGAAGAATTGCTTTTATTGTCTGTACATCATGTACCGGAAATTGCTAAACGGCATGCGATCACCGGCCAACGGCTGCACCTCCACAAGAGACCCGGCCAGCCCCCGGGTTTTAGCGGGGACGGGTGCGGGCTGGGCCAGAGCCCGGAATGCCCGATCCCAAAAGCAGGAACCGTGAAATCCATGTCGATAACCGACGAGAGATCCCTTCGTTCCGAGCCCCAAAACAGGCCTTCTTTTCCTCTTGACCGTGCTACCCCCCCAGCCCCCTTGAGTTTTGCCTCCCATTAGCATCTATTAGCGTTTCAGGGCTCAATGGAAATCGCCCCGTTTGGCTTAAATCGTGCGGAAAACGCTTATTATAAAAATTTGTGCTAAAATGCAGTGGTTTTTGTAAGTCGTTCGCGAAAATGATCATCAGGATGGACAATCGGGGGCCGTAGCGCGCACGGATTGGGGGGTGGGAGATAGGGTATCCGGAAGGGGTTTTCTCCGACGGTAAAGGGGTGCCATCCTTGGTGATGGTATCAGCTGAGCCCTTTCCGGTACCGCTCCCTCTCCCTAAAGCCCCATCAGCGAATTTCCCCGAGCCCCAAAAACGTCGGCACCGGCAAAACCCGGTGGAGCTATCTCTTGTCGGCAGGTCTGCCGGCTGATTATTTTCAGGTGTTTTCTTTCTGCCCTCCGGCACTTCCGGCACATTGTACCTGATTTCCGGAAAGTCTCAATAAAAGAGAAATCACTTAAGTTTCACATAAGTCCGAATCCTTATCCGATACGGAACCTATTTGAATGCAGGTACATAATCGAATGTGTACAGGAAAACAACCGGAACAATCCTGGTGAACAATATGATAATCCAATATATTGAAACCGCTCTCGCCCATGCACGATACGACGTTATCGCAGATGAGGAACCGTATTATGGCGAGGTTCCCGAACTGCCCGGTGTCTGGGCAACAGGAAAAACCTTGGAGGAGTGCCGCAGGAACCTCATGGGTGTAATCGACGGCTGGATCATCGTGAGGCTGCGCCGTGGGCTTCCTATTCCCCCAATTGACAATTGCACAATTGAGGAACTGATAAGGATGGAAACTGGTGTCAACGCATAAGCTGACACCGGTTTCCTGGCCTGAACTGGTCCGTAAACTGAAATCATTCGGGTTTGAAGGCCCGTTTCATGGGGGGAAACACCCATATATGATCAAAGAATCCTTTGTGCTTACTCTCCCAAATCCTCACCGTGCGGAAATCAGTGTGGATCTTCTTGTAAGAATTATCCGGCAGATCGGTATTTCGCGGTATGAATGGATTGAAAAATAAGGGAACCTCTTTCTCTTTCATATCCCGCCGCCAGCAGTACCGTCACTGATGACCGGGTCAACTCCCAGACTTTAGCAGAACCGGGAAAACGGCCCTTCTTTCCGGTTTCGGAGTAGCCCAGCCTTTTCCAGAATCGCTCACACTCCCAATGCTCCGGTACATGCAAGTTCCGGTGCCCTTTCATGTCCCGGCCATTACCAAACGCCCCACGTTCACCGGCCCCCGGCTGCACTGCCAAGCGAGACCGGGCAGCCCCCGGGCCACAGCGGGGACGGGTGGGGTCTGGGCCGGAAATAATGAACAGATCCTGCTTGAAAATTTTCAACCGGACCTTGATTGAAAAATTCCGCGCAGACCCTGGTTGAAAAAAATACATCAAACCTTGCCCGGAAAATTTCAATCGACCCCTCAGCCCCTGCGTTGAAGCCGCGTACCGATAAATCAGACCTTGCCTGAAAATTTTCAACCGGACTTTGATTGAAAACTTTTGAGCAGACCTTGTCGGGAAAATTCCAAGCGGATCCTGAAATAAAAATTTCACACGACCCCATCATAACGAAAAAATCCTCTCGCCTTTACCTAAAAACCAATCCCAAAAACTCCTGGAGGAATTGCATGAAAACAGGGTACGGAATGTATCGCGAAATTCACGTCGGTGTCCGACGTGGGGGCACTTCGTTCAGAGCCCCAAAAAGGGGGTTCTTTTCCTCTTGACCCTGCTACCTATCCAGACCCCTTGAGTTTTGCCTCCCAATAGCATCTGTTAGCGTTTTATAGTTCAATGGAAAACGCTCCGTTTGGCGTAAATCGAGCGGAAAATGCGTATTCTAAAAATTTGTGCTAAAATGCAGTGTTTTTTGCAAGTAATTCGTGAAAATGCTCATCGACTTCTTCCCGGGTACCACAAATATCCGACGGAGAAGTGAGTTGAGCGGAGTACAGGTTTCCCAGGATCCCGGGACGCGATCGGAAGCTCAATTGTTCGCGGATCACAAACATTTAGTTCATGAAACGTGAAATTCACGCCGATGTCCGACGTGAGGATATTCTGTTCCGGGCCCCAAAACAGGCCTTCTTTTCCTCTTGACCGTGCTACCTATCCAGCCAAAAAAGGGGGCTGCTGTAAGCCCGCTAAATTGCAGGGTCAAAATCCGATCAAAACAGTCCAATGGGGAAAATAACCGTTTAAAATCGTATTTTTTGAATGCGTGGACACTTTTTTCACAGGTCAAAAAACTGCCTTCGTCCGATTGGCAAACCGGGCATTTTACGGGATTATTTGAGAGGAGGTCATGCCTTCACCGGTATCACATATCAAGATGCTCGTATTCCATTAAATCAGCTATGCAGGTTCAAAAATTCGTTATTTAAGTTTGGAAATGATTTTAAATCCCGGATATTTCGCGATAAAAAGAAAAAGAGTTTTTGAGATGAAAATTTTGTACGGATTTTTCAGAAAAATTTTGAAAAACCAGTTCTACCGCTTCCGCCCCTCTTTCCCCGACTTCACAATCTGCCTGATCGCATCAGCAACAAAATTCGCAATCTCCTCTTTGTCTTTAGCCGCATCCACGATCACAAACCGCGACGGTTCAGCCCGGGCATACGCAAGATAATTGTTCTGGACTGCGTCAAGCACCTCTCGCTTCTCGAAATGCTCACGCCCGCTCTTGTCAGCGAGGCGTAAAAGGGCATCATCAATAGAGAGCACAAGCAGGAACGTGCGGTCCGGAGTAATCGACCAGCCGTCATGCATCGCCCTTAACCATCCTTCAGGATCCGGAACTATTCCTTTGAGTGTCACTGACTGGTAGGCAAAGCGGCTGTCGCTGTACCGGTCTGATATCACGAGTCTGCCTTTTGCAAGCGCAGTACGGACAACGGTAGCAAGGTGCGCGGCATGGTCAGCAACAAAGAGTGATGCTTCTGTGATTGGATCGATCTGCTCTGCGATCGCCCGTCGCACTGCCTCACCCACCCACGTTGCGCCCGGTTCACGGGTGAAGATGGGGTTGAGTTCCGCAAGCTGGCTTTTGAGACCGGTGAGCAGCGTGCTTTTACCGGTCCCGTCAATCCCTTCGATCGTGATTAACAACAGGTCCCCCTCCGTATCCATTCAATCGGGATCTGACCCCGGTGCAGGGCTGTGGCAATGATCGCACCATCAAATCCTGCCGCACTGATGGTTTCGAGATCGGTAACGGTAGCAACACCGCCACCATACAATAGTCTGCCGCCATAGGAAGCCCGCTGTTTTGCGAGTTCCTCTGCATCAATGCCCGACTCAGTCCCTACCGAACCAATGTTTAAGATAATAATCCCGTCAAAATGCCAATCCCGCGCATCAGCAAGGAATTCTTCCGGGGTTTTGCCGGATGGGATCACCCTGCCCTCTTTTACATCGATACTCAGGTAGCCGCCACAGTATCGAAAGAGAACTGCGCCTCCCGTTTCTGTGCCAATAATATTTTTGATAGTTTTGCCGGCGAGCATATCATAAAGAGATCTGCAGCCGCGATCCACATAACAGCGTGAGACTTTTTCCGCGCACTGCTTCACGATGGCATCATGTGAACCAATGCCTTCAATCCGATCGAGATCCGCGATGTAGAGAGATCTTGGCTGGATCGTTTCAAGGTACCCGAGCGGTTCTGCCGTCGGAGACAACCCCCAGTCGAGCGGTTTATAACTCTCCCGATTCCCGGATTTACCATGAACGACCAGATTTTGCCGTAAATCCATTGCAAGAACGAGTTCCATAGGTGAGCGCAATCACTATTAGGACAAAAGATAATTAAATCCTATGCAATTGCTGGTCAGCCCAAGCTCAATCGATGAGGCCAGGTGCTCTGGTGCCGCTGACATCATCGATGTAAAGAAACCATCAGAGGGCTCGCTGGGCGCCAACTATCCCTGGGTGATTCGCGAGATCAAATCCTTTGCAAAGAAACCCGTTAGTGCGGCTATTGGCGACTACGATTTCAAACCCGGCGGGGCTGCACTCACCGCATATGGGGCTGCCTGCGCAGGTGCAGATTATATCAAGATCGGGCTTACGTTTGAGGGCAAGGAAAAAGCTCGCGCTGTGATCTCTGCGGTGGTAAAAGCCGTGAAAGACGAGTTCCCGGAGAAATTTGTTGTGATCGCTGCGTACTCGGATCACCAGCGTATGGGATCGATCTCCCCCTTTGACATGGCACCTGTCGCAGCAGACGAAGGTGCTGACTTTGTCATGGTTGATACAGGTATCAAAGACCGGCAAAGCACGTTTGCATTCATGAACGAAGATGCGCTCCGGGCATTTACCGACACCAACACAAAACTCGGCCTTAAGACCGCTCTGGCCGGTGCGTTTAAGTTCGAAGATATCGATGCGCTCAAGCGAATCAACCCGGATATTATCGGGGTGCGCGGGATGGTCTGCGGGGGCGACCGGAACGCAACAGTCAGAGAAGACTTAATTAAAACCGCGCTTGCGATGATCAGGTAATACAGGTGAATTATGTACGTTGAGAAACTGGATGTGCCACTCTCATTAACCTTCGATGATGTGCTGCTCAGACCGCTGGCTTCCTGGCTGGAACCTGCTGAAGCAGATATCCGCTCAAAATTTACGAAAAATATCCATATGAATATCCCGCTTGTCTCTGCAGCGATGGACACTGTAACAGAGTCCGGCATGGCGATCGCGCTTGCCCGCGAAGGGGGGATCGGGGTCCTCCACCGGAATATGACTCCTGAACATGAATTGCAGGAACTCATTGAAGTCAAGCAGGCAGAGGAACTGATCGAACGTGATGTACTCTATGTAGAAGAGCATGCTTCAGTTGCCGATGCCGAGCGGCTGATGCACCAGTACAGTATTGGGGGCGTCCCGGTGGTCAATAAAGGTTGCATCATCGGGATCGTCAGCAGGCGGGACGTACGCGCAATCGTCTCCAAACGCGGTGATGAGAATATCAAAAGCATCATGACAAAAAAACTCGTCACTGCACCAGAAGATATCACATCAGAAAAAGCGCTTGAGATAATGTACACCAACAAAGTCGAGCGCCTTCCGGTGGTAAATGAAAAAGGCAAACTGATCGGCATTATCACTATGCAGGATATTTTAGAAAAACGCCAGTACCCCAATGCGACCCGGGATGCAAAGGGAAATCTCCGCGTAGCAGCAGCAGTCGGGCCATTCGATTTTGCACGGGCCAACCTGCTCGACCAGAACGGGGTGGACGCTCTGGTAGTGGACTGTGCGCACGGGCATAACATGAAAGTGGTTGCTGCCGTTAAGGAGATCAAAGGCAGTGTCAAAGCCGATGTGATCGCTGGCAATATTGCAACATCTGAAGCGGCTGAGGCGCTGGTGAAAGCCGGTGTTGATGGCATCAAGGTCGGCATAGGTCCCGGATCGATCTGCACCACCCGGATTGTTGCGGGTACAGGGGTCCCCCAGATCACTGCAATCGCTCAGGTTGCCGATATCGCTCATCCGGCGGGAGTGCCGGTCATCGCAGACGGGGGCGTGCGGTTCTCCGGCGATGTAGCAAAGGCCATCGCTGCCGGAGCAGACACCGTCATGATGGGCAGCATGTTTGCCGGTACTGATGAATCACCCGGAAAAGTGATCACTATCAAAGGACGGCGTTACAAACAGTATCGCGGTATGGGCTCACTCGGTGTGATGAGCAGCGGGCAGTCAAGCGACCGTTACTTCCAGAAGAAAGATATCGGGGCTACCAAGTTTGTTCCGGAAGGAGTAGAAGGAGTGACACCCTATGTCGGCCATGTCGGGGAAGTCATGTACCAGCTTGTGGGTGGACTTAAATCGGCGATGGGCTATACAGGTTCAAAGACAATTGCGGAGATGCACACGAACGCAAAATTCGTCCGGATTACCAATGCCGGCATGACCGAGAGTCACCCGCACAATATTCTCATCACCGATGAAGCGCCGAACTACCGGCTCTTTGAATGATTTTTCTTTTTTTAGGTTTAACGAACCTGACTTTCTGCACTTACATCTTTTAAAATTGAATTTACTGATCATTTCTTGAAAAACGTTTTCTGACAGAATTACGATTCATGTTCAGGTTTTTTTATGAGCTCAAAAACTGATGATTCCTAAATGGCTTATCTCCTCATTACGGTTCAGGGATTGCGATCTGCATATAAAGATCAAAGGATAGTTCAGTATTACACGATTCCGGATGATTGTTCACTAAATCCATTTGGACCATGTCCGTGATTGAGGAGAGAGGAATGTCAGAACCGCCAAGTACAAACAAATATTCTCAATTTGATACTGGGATGAACACTGAAAGCCTCATCGGGACTCCAGGGGGGTGCACATGAAACCCGAAGAATCACTCACGGTTGCAATCATCGATGATGCCCATAAGACCGATTCTCCCCAGGGGCGTGCCATCCAGCGGATCATCACCGGGCTCAAGGAGTATGGCATCCATGTCGGTGAAGTTGCCTCGCCCGAAGATGCCCGGGCTGCCTTCTCGGCACTTCCTGAAATTGACTGTATCCTGATCAACTGGAACCTTGGTGGCGATACACCTGAGAGACACGCGGTGACTGCAAAACTCATTGATGAGATACGGGAACGCAATGAAAAGATACCCATATTTCTTATGGGCGAACCGACAAACGCCCCGCCGACATCCCTTCCCTTAAAAACCGTCCGGGAGATCAATGAATATATCTGGGTGATGGAAGATACCCCGGAATTTATTGCCGGGCGCATAACGGCAGCAGCAAAACGGTACCGGGATAAGCTTCTCCCCCCGTTCTTTAAAGAACTGGTAAAATTCTCAAAGGATTTTGAATACTCATGGCATACACCAGGGCATGCCGGGGGAACGGCCTTCCGTAAATCACCGGCAGGACGGGCTTTTTTTAATTTCTTTGGCGAACAGCTCTTCCGGTCAGATCTCTCCATATCCGTCGGGGAACTGGGGTCGCTCCTTGACCATTCAGGACCGGTCGGAGAGGCGGAGAAATACGCCGCCAAGGTGTTCGGCGCCGATATGACCTATTTTGTCACGAACGGGACATCCACAGCCAACAAGATTGTCTTTTTTGGCCGGGTGAGCAAAGATGATATCGTGCTTGTTGACCGCAACTGCCACAAATCGGCCGAACATGCGCTGACTATGACTCATTCCGTTGCGGTATACATGATTCCGACACGGAACCGCTACGGCATCATCGGACCGATCCCTCCGGACGAGATGACGCCAAAAGCGCTGAAAGCAAAAATTGCCGCATGCCCGCTGTCAAAGACAGCCAGAAGCCAGAAACCGGTACATGCGATCATCACCAATTCAACCTATGACGGGCTCTGCTACCATGCCGCACAAGTGGAAGAGAACCTGGGAAAAAGCGTAGACAGCATCCATTTTGACGAGGCATGGTACGGGTATGCCCGGTTCAACCCGCTCTACCGGGACAGGTTCGCCATGCGCGACGGTGCCAGGGACGAAAAAGGGCCGACCATCTTTGCCACCCAGTCCACCCATAAACTGCTGGCGGCACTCTCGCAGGCATCCATGGTCCATGTGAGAAACGGGAGGATTCCCATTGAACATGGCCGGTTCAATGAAGGGTTCATGATGCACAGCTCCACCTCCCCGCTCTACACGATCATCGCATCGCTCGATGTCTCGTCAAAGATGATGGAGGGGGCATCCGGAAAAATGCTGACTACCGAATCTATTGAAGAGGCAATCCGGTTCCGGAGGACAATGGCCCGGATCAAGCGGGAGATTGGGACGGTCAAGGGAAAGAAGGACTGGTGGTTCCCGATGTGGCAGCCGGACACCGTCATCGATCCCAAAACCAAAAAGAAGACCAGCTTTGTGGATACATCGCTCGATACCCTCCGCGACAATCCCTCCTGCTGGGTCCTTCATCCGGGCGATATCTGGCACGGGTTTACCGGCCTGCCGGACAATTACTGCATGCTCGACCCGATCAAGGTCACCGTCCTTATGCCCGGTGTGAATGATGACGGAACGCTTACCGGCTGGGGTATTCCGGCACCAATCGTAGTCAAATTCCTCGATACCCGGGGAATCATCAACGAAAAGTCCGGCGATTATTCTATCCTGTTCCTTTTCTCAATGGGAATTACGAAAGGGAAATGGGGAACGCTCGTCACCGAACTCTTCGAGTTCAAGCGGTTATATGACGAGAATACTCCCCTTGACGAAGTTTTCCCGGACCTCACCACGGGCCACCCGGAACGCTATGGCGGTTTGACCCTCAAAGAGCTGGCCGACCAGATGCACCAGTTCAAGAAAGACCATAAGATGTGCGACATCCTCCAGAAAGCCTATGCGATCCTGCCCGAACCGGCGATAACCTACGCTGAGGCGTTTGAAAAACTGGTGCATAACGAAGTTGAACACATCCCCATAGAAAAGGCAGGTAACCGCATCGTGGCTACCGGCATATTCCCGTACCCGCCGGGCATCCCCATCCTTGCGCCGGGAGAGCGTACCGGAAAACAGAATGGCCCCGTGCTCCAGTACTTAAAAACCCTGCAGGATTTCGATGAACGCTTCCCCGGGTTTGAGCATGATACCCATGGCATAGAAAATGTCAAGGGAAAATACATGATGTACTGTGTAAAGGAGAAGAGACGATGAGCGAAGAGCAAACAAGCCAGAGTAATGGCCTTCCATCAAAAAAAGTGCTGGGACTCTTTGCCCTTGCAATGATCAACGTGGCTGCCGTCCTGAGTATCAGGAATTTTCCCTCAATGGCAGTATATGGATGGTCATGCATTGGCTGGTATATTATCGGTGCGGTCATGTTTCTCATCCCGATCTCCCTTGCCGGCGCAGAACTGGCAACGGGCTGGCCGCAAGGCGGCGGTGTCTATGCATGGGTGAAACAGGCTTTCGGGGAGAAGGGAGGATTTACTGCACTGTTCTGCGAATGGTCGAATAATCTTGTCTGGTTCCCGACGGTCCTTTCATTTATCGCATCCACGCTCGCATTCGCATTGACACCAGAACTTGCGAACAGCCCCTGGTACATGTTCAGTGTTATGATGATCGCATTCTGGGGCACAACCGCGATCGCGTACTTCGGTGAGGAGATATCGACAAAATTCAGCAATGTGGGCGTTATCCTCGGGAGCATCATCCCCTCGGTCCTGATCATCCTGCTGGGCGTCTGGTGGATGAGTTCAGGAGCTGCAATTGTTCTTCCACCCTTCACACTCGCTGCGATAGTACCAACAATTAATTTCTCAACACTGCCGTTTTTTGCTACTATCGTTCTCCTGTTCGCCGGTATGGAGATGGCAGGGTTCCACGCACTGGAGACCAAAAATCCCCAGAGAGATTTCCCCAAGGCAATGGCACTCTCAGCGATCATCATCGTGGTCTGCACGGTGCTTGCAACACTTGCAATTGCGATGGTCATCCCCGCAGACCAGCTCAATCTCGCATCCGGGGTCATGCAGGCCATCGAGTACTTCTTCACCGCTGCCGGTGTGCCATGGCTCGTAGCACCCATGGCGGTATTGATCACGCTTGGCGGGGTTGTTTCACTGGCAGCATGGTTAATCGGCCCTGCCAAAGGTCTGGGTATCGTTGCGGAGGAAGGCAACATGCCCCCGCTCTTTGACAAGACCAACAAGTACGGGGCACCGGTTGCCGTACTCCTCATACAGGCGCTCATAGGCTCGCTCATATCCCTCCTCTATGTCTTCTTGCCATCAGTTAACCAGGCGTACTGGATTCTTTCGGCAATGACTGTGGAACTGCTCTGCATTGTGTATGTGCTTGTCTTTGCGTCGGTGATCAAACTCCGGTACAGCCAGCCCAATACACTGCGTCCGTTTAAGATCCCCGGGGGGATGATCGGGATCTGGTTCGTCGGAGGTTTGGGCATGTTCGGAACGCTGTTTGCGTTTGTTGTCGGCCTTATGCCGCCATCATACTTCACGACAAATGGTTTTGTCTATGTGGGCTCGGTGCTGCTCGGTACGTTCCTTCTCGCTGTGCCCCCGCTTATATTCTTAAAATTCAAAAAGGCCAGCTGGTGTAAACCCGCTGGAGGAGTGAGGTGAGTAATGATGAAAATAAATGACACCATCGTTTTGAAAGGAGGATGTTCATGAGCACGTACACCCGGCTGGAATTCGGGCTCTCCATATTCCTTGTCATCCTGTTTCTGATTCCCGTAGGTGTAATCATTTTCGTTGCTGAAGAATCACCGTTCCACCAGGTTTCCGGTGAACCGGTGAATGAAGCAGTGCTGGCAACGGGAATTACAGTTACCAGCGTTAAAGATACGACATGGAATCTTCCCGGAGCAATCGGAGGAAAAATATATGTGCTCACGGACAATACCGGCGAGATAGTTACCGTGTCCACGCAATCTTTTGACAGTGGAGAGGCACGGGAGGCAGCCATACGGTTGTACAATGCCCATCCGGTTGGGCACGGTAAACCGGTGGGAAGCCTTGTTGTTTTAGGTCAGCACCTGGTCTATGTGACACCCGCTAACAGTAATATCCTGGCGCGTCTTGCACCGGAACTAAAAAAGAAAGTTTTACCGTAATGTCTGGCGGAAAAAATTGTGATGGTTAAATGATTGGGAGGATCCACTCACACTTTTAAATCCCGTATTTTATGTTCATCGGGATGAGGGCAAACATTCCCATTTCTCTTTTTTTGTGCACAATAACTATTCACCGGCATTCGAATAATTTACCAGAATCACAATCGCAGAACCTCACGGATCTATGAATTAACCCGCAGAGTTTTTTAATTGTTAGATCGTCATAAAATTGACCATAATCTCCCACTCTTTTTCCCTGGGACGGCCTTCATGAGATTTATACGTGGCCAACACTAACATTATGTAAATCATGCATGATGCACTGGAAGTCGCCCGTCTCTTAGATATTCTCGGGAACCGGAACCGGCGGCGTATCATCGAACTGCTCAGACAGAAACCCTGTTTTGTCACAGAAATATCCAATACGCTCGTGCTTTCCCCAAAAGCGGTCATCGATCATCTCCAGTTGATGGAACGCGAATCGATCCTCTCCTGCGAAACCGATGACCGGCGCAGGAAGTACTACTATCTGGAAAATGACATCCTCGTTGATGTGAGCCTCAGGCAGGTGCGAGTACCAAGCGCAATAACAGGCAACAAGGGTGAGCAGAACGAACAGCTGAAAAATTCAGTGATCATGCTCGCGCGGATGATCAAGGCTCACGACCAGATCCTCTCTACACTTGAACAGGTCAACCATGACATCGAGGACAAAATTTCTGATATTGCCCGTAACCATAAGGATATATTTTTGAGTGATAGAGTGTTTACTGTAATAATCGCACTCTCACATGATTCGCTCACGCTCCCTGAACTTGAGAAAGCAACCCAGGTGCCACAGGAAGAACTTGTCACATTCCTCAAAAGATTCGAGCGGGCAGGAATCGTTAAAAGAGTGAAAGAACAGTATTCACTTCGAGGCGTTCATGCAGAATAATCCGAACAATCCATACGACGATGTCTTTAACCACCTGGCAAAGATTGTTGAAGATATAGTTAAGAACATGCCGGACAATGAGCATGCCCGTATCGTGGGATATACTATCATCAGCCGCCACCCCCTGGATGGAGAACCCGGGATATTCAGGGCCGGTATACCAGTGGATGATGGTGAGATCCCCTTCGAGATGACAGAAACCGATGACCAGATCTTCATTACCGCAGAGATGCCGACTACAATAAAGAATGCACCAGTTGTCGACATCGAACCTGAACGTGTGCAAATTACCGCAGATGACCTTACCACTACGATCATGCTTGATCATAAGGTAGACCGGTTCCACAGTTACTACCGGGTCCATCGCAGCGTGATGGATATCACGCTCAAAAAAGAACGGTTAGTCTAATCTGCAATCTTTATTTTTTGTCGTGAAAAAAAGCCAATGGGCCCTGCATCAAACAAATGAAAATTTTCCAGCCTTTAATGCAATATCCCTTGTGACCAAATAGTCATGAGATTTTTTAAAAAATCAAAAAAAAAGTTTTGGCGGCTCACAAAAAAATCCGGGAAAATTTTTCCGCCGGTAAGAAAAATCCGTAGACTTTTTTTCGGAATTTTTTTTCACGCTCTCCACCGCAAATAAAAAATTATTCCCCACATCCCAAAAACCGTAAAAATCCTCAAAAAACACCGAATTCTCCGACGTGATCGCAATAGCGGGCCCCCACTGGCATTTGCAGACCGTTTCTCTCAAAAAACCACCTGAAATATGTGTCAAAAAAAGTGGTCAACAGAACGCCGCTAAATTGCAGGATCAAATCGCGATTAAACGGACTATTTTGGTATCCATTCCAAAACTAATGGAAATATTAATATCTTAGTACGTATATAACATTATACACGATACTACTGCAACCCCTTCGGGAATTACTTGCCCCCCTCACCAACGAGGCGATTGAGCAGGAATCAGATCCAATACCTCTTCGTAGACATATTCGTCAAATATTGGGAATTTTAGAAACATATCA
>JAUSBW010000158.1 GCA_030651815.1 Methanoregula sp. | reverse complement strand
CAATTTTCATCCGTCATTCCCTCTTCGCATTCTCCTATTTATTCCTCCGGATATAAATATCCACTGCTTAAGTTAGCGCATATGGGAGGCTTGTCCCTCCCCCGAACCGTTCAATGTGTAAAGTTAATGATCCGCAATCGATACAACCGTGGATTCAGCCGATGAACAAAAATTTAATTCGCGGAATAGTGTGGGCGAGGTTCAGTTGCCCGCCATGATTTCCCATCACGATTTTATCCATGTTGAATACATTTGATATAATGGAGCACCAACCCTTTGTCTGCTATTCCGGAACATTTCATGTGCAGTGACAGAGATTTCTTTGGCCGGATACATTCAGATGCAGTTAATACCGATGCCGCACGAGGTGTAATATGATGAAAAAGAACCTGCTGATGTGGGATGAAACACTCTTCCGCGACCCGGAGGTGCTGGAGATTGATTACGTTCCCGAGCAGTTCGAGTTCCGTGATGCCCAGATGCGTGAACTCGCTTTCCAGATCCGTCCCGCCCTTCGCGGAGGACGACCATTAAACACGATCTGCAAGGGTTTGCCGGGCACAGGAAAGACAACGAGCGTCCGGAAACTCTTTACCGAGATCGAAGAGACGACAAAAAAACTTGTGCCTGTCTATATCAATTGCCAGATTGACAACACCAGGTTTGCCATCATCTCGCAGATCTATAAAAAACTCGCCGGCCATCTCCCTCCCTCATCCGGAACCTCGTTCAAGCAGGTGTTCGATGCGATTGCACGGATTCTCGTCAAAGATGAGATCGTGCTCCTCGTAGCGCTCGATGATGCAAACTACCTCCTCTATGAAAACGAGATCAACAATGTGCTCTACACCCTGCTCCGCTCCCACGAGGCCTATGAAGGCACCCGCATCGGCGTGATCGTGATCATCAGCGATATGGAAGTTGACCTGTCGCGGGCAATCGATGCCCGTGTTGCCTCGGTCTTCCGCCCCTCCGAGATCTATTTTGCTCCTTACGGTGATGCCGAAGTGCAGGAGATTATGAAGGCGAGGGTGATGCAGGGGCTGTTCACCGGTGTGCTCAGTGATGACCTGCTCAACCTTGTTGTCGAACAGACCCTCGCCTGCGGAGATCTACGGGTGGGCATTGATCTCCTGAAGCGGGCCACTCTCAGTGCCGAGCGCGCTGCCCGGCGCAGTATCGAACGTGAAGATATCTGCGGCGCGTATGAGATCTCGAAATATCTGCACCTCTCCTACACGGTAAAGACCTTAAAAGACGAGGAGCGGCAGATCCTCAAATCCTTTGCAGAGAGGAGCCTTAAGGAATCGGAGATGAACGCAGGAGAGGTTTACAAATCCATCAAGGAATCGTTCTCTATTGGTTACACACGGTTCTATGAGATCGTAAAAAAGATGGATGCGCTGCGTCTTATCAACCTCCATTACCGCGAGGGGAAGGGCAGGACCCGGATTATCACTCTCCGTTACGAGCCGGCAAAGGTGCTTGAATACCTTTCATAAATCCATGTCCCTTTTAACGCCCTGAACATTTGAAAAATATTATCTATCCTAAAAACCCTCTTTCTATCATACAGAGGGGTTTTTGTTCATGTTGAGTGTAAACGAACTGGCACTGGAAATTTTTGATAATCTGGCTGATCTGGCCGAAGAATTCAACGCCTGCTATCACGAACTCGATAACGGGGCACGGATCGTTGACTGTGGTGTAAGCGTACGCGGCGGCTATGCAGCCGGCAGGGCTTTTACAGAGATCTGCATGGGTGGTCTTGGCGAGGTCAACTTCCGCATGGGGCAGATCAAGGAGTTCCCGATGCCCTTTGTCGATGTCACCACTGACTTTCCGTCAATCTCCTGCCTTGGTGCGCAGAAGGCCGGCTGGACAGTCAAGGCGGGCAACTACTTTGCCATGGGCAGCGGCCCGGCCCGGGCGCTCTCCTTAAAGCCAAAGCACACCTTCGAAGTCATTGAATACGAAGACGACTACGATTGTGCAGTGATCTGCCTTGAGAGCGACCACCTGCCCAATGCAGAGGTCATGCAAAAGATTGCCGATGAATGTCACATCGATGTGGCCAATGTCTGTGCAGTTGTTGCTCCCACATCGTCAATGGTCGGCTCGATCCAGGTGTCCGGTCGTTGCGTGGAGACCGCGATTTACAAACTCAACGAGCTCGGGTTTGACACCAGGAAGATCATTGCCGCTATGGGAACTGCACCGATCCCACCGGTGCGGGGAGCAAAGCTTGCCATGGGGGTCACCAACGATGCCACAATTTATTACGGCAGGATCAACCTCACGATGAATGCACCCGAGATCAAAGACTACCTCGAGAAGATCTCGAGCAGCAGTTCCAAGGGATACGGCAAACCGTTCAATGAGATCTTCAAGGAAGCAGGGTATGATTTCTACAAGATCGATACCTCGCTCTTCTCACCCGCAGAAGTCATCATCAACGAGCTCTCAACGGGCTCTGTTTATCACGTTGGTGCAGTGAACCCTGATGTGACGTTGAAGTCGTTCGGGTTGCAGTAAGGTCTCCACTCTCTTATTTTTTCGGATCTTCTGAAAAAGAGATGGGACTCCATTGTGGATTTCACTTTTTTTCTTGCAGTGCCCGTTTAGTTCAGGATGATGGCGTGGGATTATCCGCATGGCCATCATTGATGAATCCGGCGATAATGTCCCGCACCGGGTAGTTTTACTCATGGGATACTTGTCAGTGGAATGGAATGTTTGGCGAATGCTGCTATGCATCACCGTGTCACTCACCGGGAGAAATGCATCGTAATCGTACTTTTTTGGGATTATATAGATGGAAGGAGATTTTCTACCATGATAGTTGTCGGCGTTATACGGCGAATGCTGGTCGGATTACCGGTAGGGGGTTTGAGTATGATGGTGATCATCTGGTTGGGGACGATTGGCGCTTTAGGGTTGATGCGAATGACAAACTGCTCTTCATAAGAGATCCGGTTATTGGGATCACCTGCCTCGTTTTGCACAGAGAGTATTCCCCAGCCTCCCGGTGGGGGGTTGCCCCGGAACCCTTCGACGGGTGTGAGGGTTTCAGTCCGGATTGCATCCGCGTATACGATGACCAGTTCTTCCATATCCATGGATTTTATCTCAGGTACGAGACCAACGGTAAACGTGATGGTATCGACTGTGCCCCGTGGTATGCCCAGTCCGGTCACATCCCCAAAAACCTGCAGCACCTGACCGGGTTGCAGGTTGGCTTGAGGGTTTGTTGCAGCAGGTACTGGAACCGGTGCATCCTCTCCAAGACAGCCGGCTGCAAGAATACCGGATACAAGCATGAGAGTCAAGAAAATAAAATGCCACTTTGCCATGGATTGTCCTGTTATCTGGTGTAGAAAATATGCGGAGGTACTTAAAAAAACAATGGTATCAGTCATAAAATGATGCCGGGATGAGGTATCGTCCGGCACTTCCTACGGAAGTCAGATAACAAGTCATTCAGATCACTTCTAAATCTGTCGAGTAAAGTTAAAGTATCTCATTAAAAGGGCTTGTGATTGACTGGCAGGTCAGTCTTCTTTATAAAAAAACAAACGGTATCTGCCCGCCCACTAAAAACATTTGACCCCCGGTAAAAGCATAGCGTTTTTTTTTAAATTTTTAATGTGCACAAATAAAAAAAGATTATTCTGACCGTTTCATTATGAGCAGGAAGGGCAACAGTAAGACGATTGCTATGATTATCCAGAAGTTGCCAAAGAGATAGAGCAGCTGTTCGCGCCACTGATCATAAAACCTGATCTCAAACGTTCGGATCTTATTCCACTGGATGAGTGTAGTATTGTCAGCAAATCGCGTGACATTGGCACCCGGGCTGATGCTGGCAAGGAGGGGATTTCGTACATCCAGTTCTGCCGGGAGAATTACACTCACATTATACTGGTTGTCGTATCCAGCCTGCAGGGTATTATCCTTGAGCGGGGCTACGTACGATACGGTATAGTTGCCGGGCAAAAACGTGATCGCCGATGGCCTCCCCCAATCCTTGCTCCAGTTGAACTGGCACGGGGAACAGTTCCCGGACAGATTCACATTGCCAACACTGATGGCAACCTTCTCGCCCAAAAAACCGACACCGGCAAACTCATACCGGTTTGCGTCAGTGATCTCAACAGAAGCTGTGTATGCTGTCCCGTTGGGAAAAACCCGGTAATCTGCCGATAGTGCACCCGCAGCCGGAATTGCTGCAAGCAGAATTACAAGTGCAGCGCAGAGAGCAGCGAGGGCAGATCGGCGTCGATCTCGGTCGGGGGTTCGCATTGTCTGATCACCGTATCCGGATCCTTTAGCAGATGTCCAGTCACTACGCAGACGATCTTTTCGTTCCGGTCAATCATTCCATTCTCTACCAGTTTTCTTATACCGGCAACTGATGCCGCCGATGCCGGTTCGACACCGATGCCTTCTTTGCGGGCGAGATCGCGCTGCATGCACAGGATCTCCTCATCGGTCACGGTTTCAGCAAGCCCTCCGGTCATACGGATTGCCGTCAGGGCCTTTTCTGCATTGACCGGTGCCCCGATTCGTATGGCTGTTGCAATGGTCTCGGGATTTGCCTCGGGTATCACTACCGGCAGGTTCTCGCGGATAGCCCGTACAACCGGGCTGGAACCCTGCGCCTGTATGCCGGTCATCATCGGCAGCCGGTCGATGAAACCGAGTTCCTGCAACTCCAGAAATCCTTTGTATACTGCAGAGATATTGCCCGCATTCCCGACCGGAAGCACGAACCGGTCCGGTATTTCACCGAGCTGGTCGAGCGCTTCAAACCCGATGGTCTTCTGGCCTTCCAACCGGTAGGGGTTGATGGAATTGAGCAGGTACAGCCCATGGGAGAGGCAGAGATCGTGGACCATCTCAAGCGCACGATCGAAGTTGCCACGGATGGAGATGACTTTTGCGCCATGCATCAGGGCCTGTGCGACTTTCCCTATGGCAACTTTTCCTGCAGGAAGCAGTACTACGGCAGGAATACCCGCTTTTGCCGCATACACTGCAAGGCTGGCGGAGGTATTGCCGGTGCTTGCGCAGGCGACACTCTTCTTGCCGAGCTGGATAGCCATCGATACTCCGACCGTCATGCCCCGGTCCTTGAACGAACCGGAGGGGTTCATGCCCTCATGTTTGGCATAGAGGTGAGGTAGTCCCATCTCCTCTCCCAGTTTTTTTAAGTGATAGAGGGGTGTGCCGCCTTCCTGCAGGGTGACGGGGGGGATCGTGACCGGCAGCAGTTCCTTGTAGCGCCAGACCGAGAGCGGTCGTTGGTTCCAGATTACTCTTGAAACCGGAATTTCATCCAGTGGGTATTTTACCGCGAGCAGATGGCCGCATTTTGTACAGTTATAGAGGATCTCGTCAGCGGGATAGGAGGCTCCACAGTTGACGCACACGAGATGGTACATGGAATAGTGTTGTGCTGCCAGATACATATAGGCGTGCGGTTTTACCGGACAATTCGTTAAGATACCATCATGCAGATCACTTTTCTGTCAGAAGGGAATGGTAGAGAGCATCCTTACGGTCGTTTTCTACCGGAAGAGCTGATCGTACTGCGGCAACCTCTGCCGGATCGAGCTCCACAAAGAGCAGTTGCTCGGCTTCATTCGCACGGCTGATGATAGTGCCATGGGGATCCGCTGCCATGGATGAACCGGAATACCGGTCAACCGGCGTAGTGCCTGTCGTATTCACGCCGATTACATACATCTGGTTCTCTGCCGCCCGCGCCCGGATAAAGAGTTCCCAGTGCCGGATGCGGCTCACCGGCCATGCTGCGGGGACAAATACGGCCTGCGCACCTCTCTGTGCATAGATCCGGAAGAGTGCCGGGAACCGTAGATCATAACAGATCGCAAGTCCGCAGGTGAGCGGGCCGAGTGGGAAAATATCCGGATCTGTTCCCGGAATAAAGTGCTCGTTTTCCTTTGCAGGAGAAAACAAGTGAATTTTTGAATACCTGGAAAGAATACTGCCATCGTTTCCGATAGTCACAGAAGTATTTCTCGGGTTTTGGGATGCTGCTTCACGGAGCGCTCCGATTACTGCGATCCTGTTCTCTTTCGCACAGTTCTGTAGCCGGGTGATGATGCTCCCCGTTATATCCTGCACATTTTTTCCGGATAATGGATCCCAGCCGGTAGCAAACTGCTCGGGAAAACAGATCAGGTGCGCGCCGCACCTCGCCGCATGAGCGATGAACCCTTCCGCTTTCTCTAAGGTTTTTTCAGGATCTTCCCAGAAACCGGAGAGCTGCGCACTGCACACCCGGATACTCCCTTCCGGATCCGGGATATGATCATTACTACACGGCATTGGTCTTCTGTTCCCCGTAAATGATCAGGATTGCACTCATCACGATTAACAGGGCTGTGGTGAGAAGGAGAAAAGGAGCATTACGGATAGAAATTCCTAAAAGCAGCGCTGCAATGATGGTACCTGTAGCAGTTATACTGCTGCCTATCAGCACCAGACCAACCGATGTAAGATTCCAGTTATCCATATTTATCCTCCTTTGAAGCAGAGGAAATGCGGAGCCGGATACCATTCAGACTCTGCTGCAATAGCAATAAGCAGCATGCCCATCAGACGGTTGATAGCCCGGTAGTCCCTCTGTCCAATTCTCGTCAGGATATAATCTGAATTTTGCATCATATAATAGGTGAGCATGATCGAGATGGCAAATACAGAGTTTTCCGGCAGAAGACAAAAACACCACCTCATGCAGGGCTTTAAAGAATAACACCGGGCTTTGTTTAACCCTTGTCCGTGAAATCCTCGCTATTTCCGGCATACCGATCACAGAAACCGGTGAAATTGGCTCAGGAGTAAGGTTCGAGATCCTCGTGCCGGGGGATTACGGATTACCCGCTGAACACCGGTGCCTCCATTCTTCGGGAAGCACACCAGATTACTTCTTTTAAGATTATCCCACCTTCTCCCCCGAAAACTCGATCAGATCATCGGCAAACGTGGTACGCTGGGAAAGGAGCACCGGGTCGAGCCCTTTTTCCACAGCAAGCAAAATCCCCGCGATGCTCATGATCCGGAGCTTGCTGATGACGAAATGGATGAATTTCGTAAGATCAGAAGAACTCGAATGGATGAGCATGGCATTGACCGAGTCCAGAAAGATCACGGTATTTTGCCCCTCAAATTTTTTCAGGATGGTGGTGACTGCGATACCCATTGCCGTTAAGTCGTTTGGCTTTGAAACAAACTTGCAGTTTTCGAGATTTTCCGGGGCGGTCCCGGTGGCATACAGGGTGATCGCATCGATGAAGAAGATCCGGTTTATGTCAATGCCGTTCCGCCCGTAAAAATCCATGAGAAATGCTGCGGGCTGGTTGACGCAGATGAGAATGATGCGCAGGTGGCTTCCTTTCTAGATCTCTTTGATCATCTGAAGAGTGTTTTCCCGGTAAGTCCTTGAAGGAGAGAGGGCAAGGATGATGCGCTTGTCGTCTTTACGAATCGTGAATTCCGCCATTGGCTGTCATCACCTCTTTAAGTATTCCCTGAGTGCATCCGGTATCTCGGTCCGTTTTTCTGCAACTGCCCGTTCCAGTGTCTGCAGGTTATTCAGAATCCCGTCTATGTTCTTCTCCTGGATAGCAAGAGCAGTTGCGATGTAAGCGGGGTTCGTATCGCGCCCATTGAGTTCGTCCTGAAGTTCTTTTAAGTTGTCCCGCACCAGTTCAATCGGGTTACGGATGCGGAGGGTTGCCTCACGGAGGTACGCAAGGAGGGTGTTCTCCGCTTCTTTGAGCGGGGTAATGAGGTCGTTGCACAGACCGTTTCAATTCTACATTTGTGTTAATTGTCCTCTAAAATATCGTAAAAAATTCATCAGAACACATACCGTTTTTTTGCAAATTCTACTATTCAGGCTGGGTCACAACTAGAAAATGAGGCGGTTGCTTATAAACTCCAGAAGAGTGCGACAAGAAGCTATAATCTGGATTGCTAATGAAAGCCACCCAATCCATTCAGGGTGTTCCTATTCCGTCGTGCGATACTGGTAACAGTATGGTGCGAAGCCCGGAAGACAACGTGGAAAGATAGGAGTCTTACCGATTCAATCTGCTAGGAAACGGCGTTATG
>JAUSBW010000187.1 GCA_030651815.1 Methanoregula sp. | reverse complement strand
TTGACCTCGGTTCATTTTGACTTATACAATTGTTAGCAGGCAATAGGAGCGTTAGACGACAAAGAGGGAGGCACTTCATCCCCGACCTAAAGTTCGGGGTCTTCCCGTGCCCCCTCTTATCTCCCGAGACGGAGATAAATTCTGAGGTTTTTCCGGAGTGGATTTGGCAATAAGTTGTTGCTGCTCAATCCACCCGGCACTCCGCAGGACAAAACGTTGGACTTCTGCCGGGTCGTAGATGAGCGGTACCCGTACGCAGACTGCTCCTGACGGATAGACCACGACGGTCATGACGCGGCGCCGTGCAGATGGCTCGATGGTATAAACGGGAATGGTCATTTTTTTTAGGTGTCATCTCCAGAGCGGCCGGATAAAGCAGGTGTCTGCTAAGAATTCCTCTATATTTAAAAAACAAAACCTTTTCGATCTCTCACTGGAGTGTCCCGGCAGGATTGGGGACACGGGGCAAAGAATGCAGTTCCGTAAATAAAAATGGGTAAAACCGCCCGGGCTCAACTCCTTTTTGCCAGTTGAAGATTGTCGTCAGTTCCCCGGATAATTTTTGCCGTGCGGAGATTATGAATAATCTCACGGACGAACTCCTCAGAAACAAAACCGTACATCGTGTCCTCCTCAATCACATCAGTAATCAGAACAAACGCCTCCATATACGAGATGATCTTATCGAGCGAAATTTTCTCATATTCCTTAAGAAGTTCCACGATATTATTGATGATGTAGGTTTTGTGAGTTCTGTTAAACCTCAGCAGTTTCAGACTCTCCAGATCAACAGCCAGATCCAGCAGGGCAATAGCAAACTCCCCTGTATCACAGGTGAAATACAGTTCCGGGCCGGTCCTGACCCGGACCTGCATGGTATATTGGACTTCCTGGTCAACAGAGACATCATATTCCTCTAGCAGCTCGTCACTGAATGCATACGGAACAGGAACATTCCGTTCAATGGGGATACAGGCCGGGTCGATCACCTCCTCAAGAATTATTCCTTTTGGACCTGAGGTGATCAGATCGTACTCTCCAAGAAACTCAAGACAGCTGAACAGGGGCATCCTCTCAAGAAGTCTGGCAGTGGGTTCTACCCTGCTTAAAGAACCGACCAGAACGGTGAGTTCTTTTTGAATTTCTACTAAATCTTCCCGGCTGCAGATGACGTCTCCTTCGTTATGCATATTCATGAGATCCGTAAGAACGCCAAGCGTCAGTTCCAGTCTCAAAAGGAGCAGGGCATTTGTCATCGGCGGGGGTGTTCCACCGGTCGATTCGGCAAGGATTGTTTTTACAAGCGCCGCAGTATACGCCTGCACCCCACCCCGGTTTCCTGAGAGTTCTTCTCCCTTTTTTAAGAATGCAATCACATCTTTTAAGTCCCCGGACACCGTCATATCTTTCGACACGACCCCTTCTTTGCATTTTACTGCAGGGCAACCCTGTTTTTTAAGAAACCTGATGAATGTGTCGGCATCTTCTTCATTGTAGAAAACCAGTGATTCTTCCAGTACCATAATAAACTGTATTCAATGATACCCTATTAACGTGCTGAATCACCCGCCCCTGCAAGAACCATCACAACAGACATTATAGAGCAGCGTACGGGATTACTCAGGCAAGCCGCATCTTTTCATTGCTGCCTGTTATGATCTTGCTTTTTCGCATCCGGGTGAGGATCCCTACGATATAATCTCTTGAAGCATCGATTGTTGTCGGGCAGTCACGCCACTCATTTTTTAAGCGTGTCTTTTTCATCTCCAGAAGGAGATCATCAAGGGAAATTGTTTTGGCATTCTTCACAATCCCGGTGATCCTCTTGATGAGATACTGTTTGAAGTTCATATTAATGACTACCCGTTCCAGGCTCTTCACGTCCACTGCAAGGCCCACCAGCGCATCGCCGATTTCTTCAGGAGAACTGGTAAAATGCACCCGTGGATCGAGTGTGACGCAGGTAATGGTTTTTAAAAAAATGCTCCTATACAGGATGATGTGGTATTTTTTCAGCATATCCTCATCGTACATATGAGGATCTGGAACACCCTGCATTACGCGGATCGTTTCCGGGTCGGTTTTTTTCACCAGTTTGACTCCAGACTCGTTAATCGTGACAAGCCTGTTATCCCGCATGCAGTTGAATTCCCCGAAACGTTGGTGCGCCTGTCTCGAACTTTCGGAAAATTCCTCTTCCGGATCATTTTGCAGTTCCTCAGCTATCAGGGTATAGATCGAATCCATCTCCTCGCTGGTGGCGATTTGATCGCCAACAGCGTACCGTGTCATAATATCTGCAATAAAATCCCGGGTCTTTTTGAGGAGAAATAGATTGAATGCATTTATGGATGAATGTTTCACATCCGAAGTGAGGGGCATTTCACCGGAAGATGTCCGTGGATCGGACAGGTGTGAAGCCAGTGAGTCGATATCCAGTGGAGGCTCACCGGATACGAATTCATGTGTCATCGGTTAAGGATTAACTCTATTTTTTCATAACGAAAAAAACATGATTTTTGCGGTTCATTTCTATAAATGGCATAGATAATTTTAAATTGTTATGCATTAATAATGCATAATTGTATTGTTATGACTACAAA
>JAUSBW010000141.1 GCA_030651815.1 Methanoregula sp. | reverse complement strand
ATATTAAAAAAATGGCATTACAGGGACAAAACCTGTTACCATCATTCAGGGTAGGAACTACCCGGTGAGCTTGTGGACTTGCGGTACGCATACCGGGGTATGAAGCAAGAAGCCCCGTCCTTTAGGGCGGGGTAGTTCACTGGTTCTCAGGCACCACCAAATCACAGGCACGTGCGCATGACCGATATCGAATCACTCTACAAAAAAGTGGATGGCATGATCTTAATTGAGATCAAACTCTCGTCGATCCTGCAGCTCTTCAACTCATTTGATCCTTCTCCATTTCACGAAAAGGAACTCGATACTGCCGCAGAACACTACATTATCGATACGGTCAAGGACTTCCCCGCAAAAACGAAACTCAAAATGATCATCTACCTGCCAAAGGAACTCGCAGAGAGCGAGCAGGCCCGGAAGATCAAACCCGCTATCCGGTATCATTTTAAATACCGCGTGATGGATGCAGACCGCAAATTCCGTTCGCGTTTCAGGTATGGCAGGAGTACCATGCTTATTGGTCTATCGTTTCTGACCATCGCCCTTTTAGCACGACAGATGGTCTCTTCCATGAGCCATGAACTGGCAGCACAGATCTTTGCTGACGCTCTGCTGATCATCGGGTGGGTTGCGATGTGGGAACCTGTTACCGTGCTCCTCTACGAGCTCTGGCCAATCCTCCAGATGAAAAAGGTGTACCAGAAGATCAGCGGGATGGAGATCGATATCGTTCCTTCAAAGTAAGGAATCAGGATAATCCATGGATTTTTTTGAGCTGCGATACCAGTGCCCGCGTTGCCGGTGATGCTGGCGGGTTATCAGGAACAGAAATTTCATGCATTCGCTTCAGGGCAGAGATGATATACCGTAATGCCTCTCCATGGGATGGACCGTACCCCCCCTCAAGTACAAGTGCGAGCGAACCGTCTGCTGTATCCTGAATAAGACGGGTCAGTACCTCGAAATCCTTTGGCTGGATCTGCATCCAGCCCAGCGGATCGTCTTTGAGGATATCCTGTCCTGCCGAAACGATGACCAGATCCGGGCGGTGCCGCCGCAGAGCGGGGCAGAAGATCTCAGAAAAGATCAGCTGGTAATCTCCTATGGTTGCTCCTGCAGCGAGCGGTACGTTGATGGTGTATCCCTGTCCTGCCCCTGTCCCCATCTCCTCCACACCACCGGAATACGGGAAAATCCCCTTCTGGTGGACCGAACAGTAGAGCACCCGGTCACTGTTGTAAAAAGCGTGCTGCGTGCCGTTTCCGTGGTGGACATCCCAGTCCACGATCGCAACCCGGTCAACACTCTCAAGTGCATGCATAGCAGCAATTGCGGTATTGTTGAGCAGGCAGAACCCCATTGCACGGTCACGCTCCGCATGATGACCCGGCGGGCGCATGAACGAGAAGCAGTGTTCTCCATCCATCGCCCGTTCAGATGCTGCAACTGCGGCACCGGCGGCATGCAAGGCTGTGTCAAAGGAACGCGGAGTGATATACGTTTCCCGGTCAAGATAGCTGACCGACGTAGTAACAGCACACTGCTGCCCGAGCCAGCGGATATAACAGGAATCATGAATTCGTTCCACATCCTCACGGGATGCGGGTGTTGCAGAATAGACGGGAAGATCCGGGGGAACTGCTGATAATACAGCCTCAAGCCTTGCGTGGCATTCCGGGTGGCCCGGTGCATCGTGCCAGAAAGATATGGGATCTGTAATTACTGAGCAACGCGTCATTTGAGTTCTCCATCCACGTATCCGTATAGATAATCCACTCTTCTTCGCTTCCCGGAATATCCGTTTTGCTGTGAACAGGATGAGGATATTTATCCATATCCGGTGAGCATTGCTGCACCTTTCATTATCGGGGCAAACAGGAAAACAAAGTGAACCGCCGCGCATCACCGGCATTCTCATGGAACTGGATTGTCTGGTGCTCAACGGAGATGATATTATTTTGAGGTAACCTGGTGTGCAGCCATCTGTTCGTAACAGGCAGAACAGAGCTGTTTTTTCTTGCGATCCAGTTCGTCAAGAGTGTCAGGCTTGAACATCACACATTCCCGGTTATCACAGTGACCGAGACCCAGCAGGTGCCCGATCTCGTGCGCTCCTTCCTTGACAATCCGGTCCATCAGGTCATCGTCACTACCGGAAAGCCCGTAATATTCGTTTCCGAGGCGGGCTGTTGAGACCACAGCTGCACCCACCGATTCCCGTGCAAGCCCGAAAACAAACCTGCTGCCGTTTTTAAAAAGGTCCTGGTGAACCACCAGCAGGACCGGGTCCTCGATCCCGTGGCGGTGCTTGTAGGTCTGGATGCTGTCAAGGAGCGCCGGCGCATCGATCTGCTGCCGCTCTGTCACGTATCCCATCATGCGCACATGGTTCTCAGAAACAGTTGTTGGCACACCAAGTACGGCAGAAATTTTCCGGGATACGGGCATCTGTAGCCCGGCCGGAGACTGGGCATCCCAAAAAATATGGACATGCATCGCTATATTCTGTTGGAATGGATGACTATAAACATATTGAAAAGTGCATAGGGAATTATATCGCCTCGCACTATACCCGCGCCATCGAAATCGGGATTGGCAGGAATGAGGAGGCTGCAAAAATAGTCAGCAGTGCCGGTGCACTGATCCGTTGTACGGATGTAAAAGCGATCGGGATTTCCGATGGTCTTCCTTTTTTTAAGGACGATATTTTTTCGCCGGATAATTCCCTGTACACTGGTGCAGAGGTCATTTACGCGATTCGCCCCGCACCAGAGATGATCTCACCCCTGATCGAACTGGCAGGGCGGATCAATGCGGATCTGATTGTGTACCACCTTGGTTTTGAATCCTATGAAAATGGCGGGGAGATCATCGACTGCGGGGTGCTCCTCCACAGGTATCATATTCGTCAGAAGCCATCGAACAGGGTCGACTGAGTCCGGGGCGTGGATTTCTTCTCAGCCGTATCAGGGGGCGTAACAGTTGCCGGTTCCGGTCCTTTGACAGATTTTGCCTCAGGTAGAGATTCGGATTCTGGCAATTGTTCCTTTTTTGCTTTTTTCTGCGGTTCTTTGGCTTTTTCCTGCTCTTTTATTTTTTCCTTCTCTTCTTTTTCGAGTGCCTTTACAATCTCTGATGCACGTGCACGGTCATTTAAGAAGAAATTGAGCTGGTCTGCATCCAGCATCATCTCGCGGGTATATCCTGCCGGGTCGTGTTCCACCAGCAGTGAGACGGTGCTCAGGTACTCTTCGCGCAGGGTACTCTGCGGGATATGCATACTGCCGGCAATTTTGTTGAGCAGGGCAATCCTGATCGCTTTTTGCTTTTTAGCTGTCGACATCTTCTGCCACCGCTCAGGGGGCATGATCCTTGCGTGGATGCCTTTTCCACCGGCAGCATCGGCAACTCCCAGCAGCATGATCGCCGTAGCATAGCGCCAGAGCGTGTGGTACTGCCTGCGGTAGGTGTTGCCAAGATACTCATCTGCCCGGGACAGGTGCTGGTATGCCCGCGCGACCGCTGTCGGGTCAGCAATCTGGCCAATGTTTCCTTCCACCCACTGTTCGATGGTCTCAGGGGTGTCATTCACATTATAGGAGAGGCGCAGCAGTTCATCATCCGGAGTATTTTTAAACAGGGCAGAAATCAGCGAGAAGATGGATACCCGTTCATCCTTCTGGGAGGTGTGCACCTGTGCATTGTCAATCTTTTCACGCCCGATTGCCGAAGCATAGAGCATATTGACCGCAGACCGGATATCCCCCTCTGCGCTGTCGGCGATTGCGTGAATCGCTGCTTCACTGCAGTTGATCTTCTCAGCAGAGCAGAGATATTTGAGCCGTGGGGCAATTGACCGCGCAGGAACCGCCTTGAACTGGACCGGTTCGCACCGTGCCCGTAGTTCCGGGGAGAGCCCGTAAAGATCATTTGCGATCAGGATGATTGGCTGCCGGGCTCGCTTGATACATTCGATGATCGCTTTGGCACCGCCCCGGTCTGCTGTGCCCTGCAGGTTGTCAGCCTCATCGAGCACGATCAGCTTTCGCGAGGCACCCGTCAGGCTTGCGGTCTGGCTTCCTGCGCCGGCAATGCGCTCGATGACCCCGGCAGTCCGCGTATCACTCGCATTGAGCTCGATTGGCTCCCACTTCATGTCATTTGCAAGCGCGTACGCACTTGACGTCTTACCGATACCGGGCTTGCCGTAGATCAGAAGTGGTTTTGATCTCCTCGTCCAGTTCTTCGCCCACTCCGCAATCTGACGTACTGCTGTCGCATTGCCGACGATATCCTGCAACCTCGCGGGGCGGTATTTCTCTGCCCAGTCCATACAGACACGTTGACCGTATATCAATTAAAATCACTCATCTGTCAGCGATGTTTCTGTTGTCGGAGTTACATCAAATAAATTATCTCTGATGAAATGAAATTAGGATAGACGCAATAAATTTTTAGTCAATTTCAGGTGATGCCGTGACCCACAACTGCTCAACAGAGACGATTGCAAAAGTAGTCCGTGAATATGAGGGTGTCCGGCGCAAGCATGCCATCGGAGAGATGGTAAGGGCATTGAAGATCGATGCTCCGCACGTGGTCGCCTCATTCGGTGAGGATGCTGCAGTTATTGAACACAATGGTGAAGCACTCCTGCTTGCAGCTGATGGTATATGGAGCAGGCTCATGGAAGCAGATCCGTACTGGGCGGGATACTGCTCGGTACTTGTAAATATCCACGATATCGCTGCTATGGGCGGTCACCCGATCGCGATGGTAGATATTTTCTCTATAGCCAAGACTACCGTGCAGGAGCAGGTGGTAAAGGGGATGCACGATGCCTCCGCACAGTTCGGTGTCCCGATTGTTGGCGGACACCTGCACCCTGACGCCCCGTACAGCGTCATCGATGTCTCGATTCTCGGTTCAGCCCGGCTGGATTCGGTCATCTACAGCCACACTGCACAGATAGGCGACAGTGTGGTTGCAGCTATCGATATTACGGGCCGGGTCCACCCGTCCTGTGCGCTCAACTGGGACTCAGTAACAATGAAATCCGCTGCGGAAGTCCGGGCCCAGATCTCCTTAATGGAGCAGATCGGCAGTAAGCATCTGGTGACGGCAGGCAAGGATATCAGCAATCCCGGTATCATCGGAACGTTAGGAATGCTGCTCGAAGTGAGCGGAAAGGGTGCCGAGATCGATCTTGGCCTGATTCCAAAGCCGAACCTGTTGGCAAATAACCTGACGTTTGAGGCGTGGGTCCGGATGTACCCCGGCATGGGTTTTATCCTGACGGCAAACAAGGCGCATGTGCAGGAACTCATCCGGCTCTTTGCCAGTGTGGGAATGACGGCACATGAGATCGGCTCGGTGAATGCATCACGCGAACTGCGGATCCGGTACGAGGGCAAGGACACGCAGGTCTTTGATTTCATCAGTAACGGTATTATGCACCTGTCCGAAGAGGATTTGATATGCCAGGGCCGGTAAGGCGCATCGGGATCGGGATCGTTAAAGATCCGGAGAAAGTCATAGAGAGTGCAAACCGCGTAAGCAGGAAATTTGAAACCATCTGTTATTGCAGCCCGGGCATTGTTGATAAAAAATCTACCGGAAAGGGGGTACATGTTGCCGAGTACGCAAACCCGGAACAAGCGCTTATCGATGATCTGATGTCTGGCAGGATCGATGCAGCAGTGCGGGGTACCCTGCCTGCCAATGCCACCTTAAAAGCATTGAAGAAAGCAGCAGGTGTTGATCATCTGGAACGTATCGCGCTGCTGGAAACCGTTCATGGGAAAAAATTCCTGCTCACTCCGGTCGGAGTGGATGAGGGGTGGACGGTTGAAGAGAAACTCGATCTGATCAAAAAAGGCATGGTCATTGCAAAAAAATTCGGCCTGCCGGAAAAAGTCGGCATCCTCTCCGGGGGACGGCTTGGGGACTTAGGAAGGCACCCGCAGGTAGATGCTAGCATGGCCGATGCCGAACTGGTTGCCCGGCTGGGTGATGCCACCCACTGCGAGATCCTGATTGAGGATGCAGTTGAGACCTGCGGGCTTATCATCGCACCTGACGGTATTTCCGGCAATCTGATCTTCAGAACACTCGTCTTTCTGGGTGGCGGGCACGGACATGGCGCGCCCGTAGTAAATATCAGCAGAATTTTCGTGGATAGTTCGCGCGCCTCACCAGATTATTCCAATGCGCTATTGCTCGCAGCATCTTTGTTGGAATAATTTAAATCCATAATTTCCCTCTTGTTTGTCAAAAAAACCATTTTAAAGGAAATAAAAAATATTCTGCGAAATTCTGAAGCCCGATTTCCCCTTGCTAAATGGGATGCCCCTTAAAATCGTATTGCAGGGTAATCTGGGTCATTTCCCCGGAAAGTTTTTATATATATCAATTGGATTTCTTTTTGAGGTAAGAAACATGACAGATTTACCAATCGCAGCAGTTGTAAGGATTGCAAAGAAGAACGGAGCCGAACGCGTGGGAAGCGATGCAGCAGAGGCGCTCGTTATGAAAGCTGAGAAGTACATAGCCATGCTCACCAAGGAATCCAACAAGCTTGCCGAGCACGCAGGCAGAAAGACTATCAAGAAAGAAGATGTTGATCTGGCAGCAAAGTCCTAGATTAACTCTCTTTTTCCCGCAGATTCGTTTGTTTTCTTTTCTTAATTATATCAGTAGCGTTTTCCTTGTGAAAGTTTGGAGTGCAAAATTTTGAAATCTGCTGACGATAGCAGAGACAAATGGAAATTGAGTTTGGAGTGCAAAATTTTCATTGCGCTGGTGCGAAGCCTTTGGCTTCATGCCGGTTTTTTTACAAAAATCAGCACTCCTGAAAAACCATAAATCATAACAGGAGCCCGTCTTCTCATACAAACGAGTATGCCGCCCACGGTCCGGTGAATCGTACTGACAGGTCACCCCCCCGTTCGATCTCTTCTAACACAGCGCCAAGCTTTTCGTAGTTCTCATCGGAAACCAGGCACGAGCAGTTCAGGATCATATCCCGGTCCGGCACCTGCCCTTTCTTTAATTTTCCCAGGGAAATCTCATCGCAATACTCCTGGATCTTTCTTTGGGTCTCTGAAATGATGCCGGCAATCTCTCTATCCATGGCAACTTTTACTTCCTTTTCCAGCTTTTGCTGAATCATGTATTTTTTCCCAGGAGCGCTGGTCTTTGCCTGCCCTTCGAGTCGCTTTATAAAATCGTTTGTTGCAGAGATCGTATCCCGGATATTCTGCCGGTTGGTAAATACCTGGATGCCGTATTCCTTTTTACCCCGGATCTTTTCGAATTTCTGTAAAAAATTTTCGTACTCTTTGGACAACCACCCGGTTAGCTCATTCTTCGCATCCCGTTCTTTTTCCGGTTTGATGATCGTGTCGAACGTTAAGGGGATGGTGTTCATCCCCGCCCCGATGAGCCGTTCCAGTACCTGTTCATGACTCAGCACCCACCCGGTCACAACTGCCTGATCCTCGCTCGCATAGGGTGTGAGCGGGCAGGCATGGACAATGGCAGACAGGTCCCGGTACGGGAGGGAAAATACCTGCTGTCCGTCAACTCCGGTGATTCCCGTTGGGATCTCCCCGCTGTGCTCCACAAGAGCATACAGGTACAACCCGTCATTTTTTGTCCCCGTCATACCATCACATCTCTCCTGTGTGCAGGGAAAGATGATAGTATCTCTCCCGGCACTCTTCCCCGGGCCGGGGTATTACCGAGCGGTACTATGGATCTGAATTCCCGTGTCGAATCCTCATGGGTGATACATCTGCAGTTCCAGCTGACACAATTCTTCATCGCTGAACGGAACCGGGTCTGACAATCGGGAGCAGGAATTCTTTGAATTCCTGAGCACATTTCAAATAACAACGGGATCCTGTGCTGCACCCCCGGAGAAACTCTCGTTAACATATCTCGCTCTCCCGTTTCCATAACGCACCCGGGTTCGTGGCGCTTTCCTGTCCCAATAGATCGCGGGTGTCGACCGGGTTCACCATCTTCTCGACCACATCATCGACAATATCATCCAGTTCGGCACGGATCTCCCCGACAGTTTTTGTCAGTCCCTGGTCGGTCTTAATCTGCTCTATCGCCACGTGAAGGTCCATGAGTGATTTACCGAGGCGTTCGATCTCCTCGTCCGATAACAAGCCCGAGTCCATCCGCTTCAATGCCTGGATCTTGAGTGCCTCTTCAAGGATCTCAACGACTGCGATAACAAGACCGAGTACGCCTTCCTTTAAGTTGTTCTCATCGATCTCAATGGTCATTCTGCTCCAGGACCAGCTCCAGGATCCCATTCTGGTACCGTTCTTTTGCAACCTTTCCGTGCCATGGAAGGGGGATCTCTTTTTTGTACCGCTTCCCCCCCTCTTTTGCAGAGACTTCGAGTGAGCGGCCTTTGACTGCGATATGTATCTTTTCCATGGTAACGCCCGGCATCTCGATCACGATCCGCAGCAGGTCACCCTCATTGAAGATGTCCGTGACAGGTTCAATCGTTTTATTCTCCGGTCGCTCTTCTGCCTTTTTTGGACCGGACGGGACGAGTGTACAGTCCTGAAAGTATTTCCTATATCAAATGTTGAGTCGGGAAAAAGTGAATTATTTCGCATGGGTGAGCCGGAACGCCCCCGACGGCACCGTAATCTCGAACTGGGCTTCTTTCCCATGTTCACCGTTCTCTGTTATAGATAGATAGTAAATCGCTAAGATCTCGCAGGACAGGTTGAGCCCAAACCCGGTATTCTTAAAATATTCACAGTTAATTAACCCCACTTTGTTCCACTCCAAACACCGAATGGATGGTAACAGCAGGCCGCTCCTCAAGAATAATTTTAAAAACCGTACCGCTGCCATCAAGCTTTTCAATGGTGCCATGCATCTGCTGGACAAGCTGGGTCACGATCATCAGGCCGAGAGTTGTCGGTTGTTTCCAGTCAAGTCCCGGTGGCATCCCAACCCCGGTATCTCCCATTATCAGGACAATTTTTCCGTTTTTCCGGCTGACAAGGATTTCGATTTTTCCGTTCTGGTTTGACAGAAATGCATAGTTAAGAGAATTTGTTACCAGTTCATTTATTATCAGATTGATAGTGATTGCAGTATCAATCTCAATCATCACATCTTTTGCATCGATCGTGAGGTTGATCCTTTGCGCATCGGTGTTAAAGGTCTGGTAGATCTGAAGGACCATGAACCTGATACATTCCTGAAGGTCTACATGGGTGAAACCTTCAGACGCATTGTGTTTCTGGTGGACTATTGCCATCGCCCGCACCCGGTTCTGGCTTTCTTTTAGCGCCATACGGACTTTCTCATCATCAGTGCGACGCAACTGAAGATTTAACAGGCTTGCAATCAGCTGGAGATTATTTTTTACCCGGTGATGAATCTCTCTCAGTAATGTTACCTGCTCGCGTAGCGCAGCATTGAGTTCAGTAGTGCGTTTCTTAATGCCTTCTTCAAGGATTTCATTAAAGGTAAGAAGAATATCTTCTGCTTTTTTACGGTCTGACAGATCGATGACCGAGCAGATTACCGTTGTTTCGTCAACAAAGGCAGCAGAAAGGAGAACCCAAAGGAGACCCTTCCTTTGGGTCAGAAGTTGAACTTCCCGATTCCTTACATGGCCGGAATCCTTAAGCGCAGAAAAAAACGATTCGCGTGAGGGGGCATCTGGCAGGATTAACGTAAAATCCTTCCCCGGGAGGTATGCTGTATCATACCCAAGGAGAATACCTAACTGCGGGTTGGATCCGGTGATCTGCTTTAAGTCAGGAGTGCAGGTAAACAGTCCCGCCTGGGAACTTTCGTAAATTGCCTGATATTTACGCTCTTCTCTTTTTTGACCGAAAGAAAAAGAAGACATAACAATCCCAATGGAGACGAGGATAAAAAACCATGCCGTGCTGCCGGCAAGAACAGAGATGTCACCGGGAAAAAAGAAGTACACAATCGTGATGTATATCCAGCCGAGAAGAACGGAATAGATGACCCCGTATTTTGGCCAGAACCAGACAACAAAAAGGACAGGGATGAGGAGAAAGTAAGGAAAGATGGCATGCTGCCCGTGCTGCATGCTGATGACAGACAAAAGCACAACTGCTACGGTAGTACCTGCAACTGCTGTCGCCTGCAACAGGTGTCTCTTTATTGTGGATTCCATGATATTACCTTAAATTCTAAGTATTCCCGATGCCTTAGAACCTGCGGGAAAAACCAGACGATTAAAAAAACCTCCCGCTCTTTCCTGCCAGAGCTAAACGGGAGACTTTGCAGAGGCGATCTCCCTGATAGTCACATCAAGATCGGTAAGCCGGTACGGTTTTGGCAGGAACCCAGAAAAACCGTAACGCCGGGGATTGGCCATAACGGGATCATCTGAGTAGCCGCTTGAGACAATAGCCCGGACACCGGAGTCCACTCTCTTTAAGGCAGCCATTGTCTCAACTCCACCAAGTCCTGCAGGAATGATGAGGTCAAGGATGACTACATCAACCGGCAGGGGGCTTTGCATAGCGGACTGGTACATCTCAATCGCTTCTTCCCCATTGGATGCCGTAGTTACCAGGTAACCTTTTTTGGTTAAGAATGTGGAGGCAATGTCACATATTGCAAATTCATCGTCCATGATAAGCACATGAATTACGGATTTTTTCACACCCTCCCGCGGCAGTTCTGGTTCTGCAACCGGGATATAGACCTTCACCAGAGTACCTTTCCCGGGTTCTGACGTGAACCGGATGTCCCCCCCATGCCTGCGGATGATGGAGAGTGCAATCGGCAGACCGAGTCCATGTCTTCCCGTTTGGGTAGTGAAATAAATATCAAATACCTTGCCCAGATTTTCCGCAGGGATGCCTGTTCCTTCATCGGTAACATTGATGACAAGATATTCCCCGCTCTTGAGCAACGGTGTTGTGACCGGGACATGCTCTTTTTGCACGCCAATCTGTATTGCCCCGCCTTTTTCCATGGAATGAACCGCATTTTCCAGGATCTGGAATAATGCTTCGGTGATCTGGGTATTGTCAATAAACGCTTTTGGGAGAGGCTTTTCAATGGAATAAGTAACGGTAGATGTTTGCCCGGAGACTGCATGCTGTACAGCACCTTCAATAAGAGAAACGATATCGGTAATCTTCCGGACCGGTTCGCCCCCCCGGGAGAATGTGAGGAGCCGGCCTGTCAGCTGGCGGGCCTGGTATACTTCTACAGCTGCGGCTGACAGGCGTAAAGACGCTTCCTCTGAGTCATCGATTAAGGATTGTACCAGAGAGATATTTCCCAGAACCTTGGTTAGAATATTGTTGAACTGGTGCGCGATTCCTCCAGCGAGAAGGCCGAGGGATTCGAGTTTTGCAATCCTTAACTGGTTTTCAATCGCTTCCTTATGAGGCGTGATGTCGTGACAATAAATGGCAAGGTCAGAAATTTTCCCCGGCTGTTCATTAACCGGGTATATGCTGACATCAAACCACCTGCCGTTATACTCCTCCTCCTCGTGGAATGGTGTTTTTGACAGGATCGTAGCATCGATATCCTCTTTTTTGACCGGGGTCACGGCAGATATCAGCGGGTCAAGATAGTGCAACCCAAGGATCTCTCCGACTGGCTTTCCAATCCGTTTTGCCATTGCCTCATTGAGTGCAATGATTACCCCCTCTCCATTAATTAAGAAGAGCGAATCGGGGGTGGCATTCAGAAGTACGTTTTTTGTCCGTTCGCTGTACTTCAGATTTTCTTCAACCGCATGCTTACCGAGTGCCATCTCAATGCTGGCCCGGGCCTGCTGGCTATCAAAGGGTTTAAGCATGTACCCGTAAGGGGTAGTTTCCCGGGCCTTTTTTAAGAGATCATAATCAGAATAGGCTGTGAGGTAGATGACGGGAATGTTATCGCGATCCCGGATAATCTTTGCTGCCTGAATTCCATCGAGACTTCCCTCAAGATAGATGTCCATGAGGACAATGTCAGGTTTCTCCTTCTGCACTGCATCAAGAGCGCCCTCTCCACTGATGGCGATACCAGGAACGTCATACCCGAGTTTTATGAGGCTTTCCGTGATATCAAGGCCAATGAGCGTCTCATCCTCAACAATAAGAATTTTTGTTTTTTTACTGGCATTCATTTCATAGATCTCCTGATTCAATGACTAACCGGATATCTGGTTTAAGGATTTCCAGTACTTCTGGTGCTGGCCGTTTTCAAATTTACCGTACATTTCCTTTGACCCCTCAAGGTAGCGCTTGCCACCGGTGAGCAGATCGAAGTCGTTATACCCATAGTGCGGAATCATATGCAAATACCACGTCTCCTTAAAAAAACTCTCAATCATACACCCTCCCTGCCAAACGCCACATCCCCTTTGGCACCGTAATCTGGAACCGTGCCCCTTTGTCCGGTACACCGTTCTCGATGATCGTGATCCCGGTGATCGCAAGGATTTCCCGGGAAAGGAACAGGCCAAGCCCTGTGTTCTTGCCAAAACCCCGTATGAAGATTCGCTTCTTGTCATCTGTTGAGATCCCGATACCGTCATCCTCAAATAGGATCGTAAGTCCGGTGAGGGACTCTTCTGAAGAGATTCGGATCATCTTCATATCTGCACCCCCGTATCGGAGCGCGTTGTCGATCAGGTTATAAAAGACCTTATTGAAGAGCTTGTCAGCGAAGATCTCCGGATCTTTTGGATCGACTTTTACCCGGACGTCTCGCATCGGCAGACCACTTAAGGCCACTTTGATGCTCTCGTTCACGTTCTGCCATACGGGCGCTGTGACACCCAGCACCTGGTAATTCTTCGTAAATATGATCTGTTGCTCAATGGCATTTGCAGCCGTCTCTTCTTTTTTTATGAACTTGATGAGGGTCTTTGGATCGTTGATCACATCATGCGACATCTCGAGGTACCCTTTGAGCACCATCAGCTGGTTGAGGATGTCGTGCCGGGTGATGCTGGATAACAGGTTTAATTGCTTGTTTGCCTGTCGCAGCGCTTTTTCCGCCCGTTTACTTTCGGTAATATCGATCACAAGACCAATGATGACATCTTTTCCGAAATAGAGACCCCGGTAGAGCCGGCATTCTGCGGGAAATAACTCTCCATTGCTGCGACAACCGGTAATTTCAAAATTCTGGGGTTCCCGTTTGAATGCACGTTCTAACCGGTTGATGATCTGGCCGATATCAAATGTGCCTGCGGCATGAAGAACTTCGCAGGACTTGCCAATAAGGAATTTTCGGGTGTGCCCAAACATGTCCAGTGCCCCCTGGTTGACCTCACGAAACCTCCCGTCAACATCCATGACATAAATCGCCTCTTTTACCGTGTTGAATAATCCGCGAAAACTCTCTTCCCCGTCTTTGATTGCCTGTTCCATTTTCCTGCGTTCGGTAATGTCCCGGAAAATTGAACGGGTAGCCACAGGTTTACCATCAACAAAACGACAATTTGCATTTCCCTCGACTTCGATCACATTACCATTTTTTGTTATAAACTTTGCCTGAATATTGTCAATAGTTTCACCATTTATCACTCTTTTGAAAAGTTCCATACAATGAGCCTGACTGTCTGGGTGAATAATGTTGAATATGGTGAGATTTTTTATTTCCTCTTCTGTATACCCCAGGGTTTTACACCAGGTCCGGTTTACATAAATAAAAGATCCATCCGGATTCACACTCTGGATAAGATCATCGGCATTTTCAAGCAGGTCATGAAATTTTGCCTCACTCTCCCGCAGCGCATCTTCCGCCACTTTACGTTCGGTAACGTCCCTGATAATAACCATCCGGGAAGGGGTGTTCTCCCACGATATCCCGGAAATACGGATCTCTCCGAAAGCGACAGTCCCGTCCAGCCGTGGGATTTTGATCTCTTTGAGTTCGCCAGTACGAATGTCGTACCCGAACGGCGTTTCTGACAGTTCTTTAAACGAGCGCCCGAAAAGTTGCTCAGCAGCAAAATTTGCAAATACGATGGAATTTTCCTTATTAAGGATGAGCATCGCATCAGTGTTCAGCTGGATTAAATTCCGGCATTTCTGCTCACTCTCTTTGAGTGCTTCCTCTGCCCGTTTGCGATCGGGCAGATTAATAAAGGATTCAATCAATACCTGATTTCCACCAAGGATTGTTGATATAACACTTTTCTGGATCCCGACTTGTTTTCCTTCGGCGGTTATAAGGATGCATGCAGAGTCATCGATGGTCTGGCCGAGATCGGTGATCGGACATCTGCCTGGTTCCGCAGGACAGATCAAACCGTGGCAGAGTGATCCTGCAATCGAATCTCTGGTGCTCCCGATCATTTCAAGACCTTTTGGGTTGATATCCAGGATTTTGTGGGTATTCACATCAATCACCACAATTCCTAACTGCATTGAATAGAGGAGCGTGCGAAACCTTCCTTCGCTCTCTTTAAGTTTCCGGTTTATCTCGTGGGTGTAGAGCGCAATCTCAATAGCGGCCTCTACTTCCCGCTCGGCATAGGGTTTGAGAATATATCCATAGGGGTGGGTTAATTTTGCACTTTCTAAAAGTTTGGCATCGGCAAAAGCGGTAAGGTAGATAACCGGAATATCTGCAAAGCGGTGAATCTGCTCAGCGGCTTGTATGCCGTTCATCGTTCCTGCTAAGTGGATGTCCATTAAGATGAGATCGGGCCTGAGGTCACGTGCCCGTTCCACCGCATCTTCCCCTCGTTTGACGATATCTATGACATCATACCCGAACGAAAGGAGTGTATCTTTGATATCATCCGCTACAATCCGCTCATCTTCAACAATCAGGATTCGACAGGGGGTCATAAGGGGTTACGTGATACTAGTGTTCGTACACCTGACAGATGATAAAGCCAGCGAATTCGATGAACTGTCATCCATCCCTTCCATACAGATACCATAGAGTACAACTCATTCCTTCTCCTTTACAACAATCGTAAATGCCGTCCCGTTCTCCTGGTCCAGCACAATATTCCCGTCAACCTGGTCGACAAGGGTGGTGATCAGGCGCATGCCCAGGGTATCGGTGTTTTTCCAGTCCAGATCCGCCGGCATACCCACTCCGTTGTCCCGGACGACAAGAGTAATAACGTCCCCTTCAACTCCCCCGCTGAGGCTGATGGTGCCGTTCCTGCCATCGGGGAAGGCATGTTTGAGAGCATTGGACACGAGCTCGTTCATGACAAGGCCGAGCGGGACTGCCGTATTGATGTCAACCATGATCTTCCCGAGAGTGAAGTCCAGTCTCACTCTCCGCGTATCTGTCGAATAATATGACATGAGCTGCGTGGCAAGGAAGCGGCAATAATCCGCAAAGTCGATCCGGGACAGGCTCTCGGAACGGTAGAGTTTCTCGTGGACAAGCGACATGGCCCGCACCCGGTTCTGCGTCTCTGTCATGATCTGTTTCAGCACGGGATCATCGATCTTGCGCATCTGGAGGTTGACAAGGCTGATGATGATCTGGAGGTTGTTCTTGACCCGGTGGTGGACTTCCCGGAGCAGGACTTCTTTCTCACCCACGGATTTCGTGAGTTGCTTTTCAGCATCGAGACGAATGTCAATCTCCGTCATCAGACTCAGGGAAATATCCGTGAGGCCTGACGTTCGTTCAGCAATTTCGCGTTCAAGGATCTCACCGAATCTTTTTATGGTTTCGTCTGTTGCTTTACGTTCGGTGATGTCCTGTCCCTGTGCAATGGTTGCAATGATCTTTCCCGCAGGATCGAGAATGTTTGCCGAGTTCCACTGTACAATCCGGGTCTCGCCGGATTTACTGAGTATCGGGATCTCAACAATTTCCAGGAGTTCCCCCCGTAGTGCCCGGCGGATAAGATTCATGGAATTTTCACGGGTCTTGTCAGTGAAGAGGATCGTGAGGGACTGCCCGATCACTTCATCGCGAGTCATCCCGCTCAGTTGCTCGAAGGCGCGATTGAATTCTGTGATCGTTAATTCCGGGTTCCAGGAAATGATCGGTACATTGGCATACCGGATAAGGTTCCAAAGATAGTCTTTCGTTTCCCGTAGCGCATCCTCACCCCGTTTACGATCAGTGATATCCTCAGAAATTCCCAGTAAAAATTGCGGAACTCCCTTCTCATCAACGATCGGGATTTTCTTCGTGTGGAGGATTCTCTCTCCTTTGTAACGGGTCGATATCTTTTCCTCAGGATTGTCACTTAATCGATTCGTAAGAAGGACTTGCCGGTCATTTCCGGTGAAAAAAACCGCTTCATCGTTCGGGAAGAGATCATAGTCATTTTTCCCCAGCATTTCTGTTCTCGAATAGCCGAGCAGGTCTTCACCCGCCTTATTCAACCGAACAAACCGGAGATCCTGTGCATCCTTCACAAAGATCATGTCAGGGATCTGTTCAACGATATTTGAAAGGAAATTCTCGCTCTCTTTGAGCTTCTCTTCCGCCAGCCGGATATCCGTTATGTCGCTGATTGCCACCTTCACCATGGGAAGTGCATCGCTTTTACCGGTAATCCGGATGCTTTCCAGCCGGGCAGGGAACGTGGAACCATCACCCCGCTTAAGCAGGAGAGTGCAGCACTGTTTTTCCTCCTGCTTCAGCACGTTTAAGAAATACCAGTGCCACTCATCGCCATCTTTCTCCGCAACGAATTTACTAAATGGTGCTTTTAGCAGTTTGCTCCGCTCAATACCGAGGAGTGTCGCTCCGCTAAGGTTCACATCAGTGATCAGTGTTTTATCGCTGAGCGTGAGATAGCCGAGCGGTGCAAAATCATACAGGTCAAGGTACTTGTCCCGCGACTCTTCAAGTGCGAGCTCTCTCCACGATAGAACGGGGATGCCTTCTTGCTGGTCAAGGTACTTGTCCCGCGACTCTTCAAGTGCGAGCTTTGATTTCCGGAGTTCTTCTGCCTGTATCTCAAGTTCGATCTGGTGTACCTGGAGATCGTGGATGAGTGCTTCTGCGGTCTGTTTCGTTAATTCGGGAGAGCGCTTAGGTGTGCGGGCGATCTGCTTCTCTGCAGCGTTCCGCAACGAGCGTTCGCCGGGCGGGGTGCCCGGCTTCTTCTCTTTCGGCTTCATTTTTACCGCAGCCATTATGCACCGTTCTCGTTCATACGCCATAAACCTTCAAGCACCGTGTTCTCGGACCGGGCTTCTTCCCAGGGTTCACCATTCTCTACGATAGAAAGGACGGTGAACGCTAAGATCTCGCGGGACGGGGTGAGCCCAAACACGGTATTCTTAAAATATTCAGGGTAGAATACGCCTTTTTTCAGGTTCACCGTAATCACATACCTCAGCCTCCTTTCTCAGTAACCGTCAGGTATGACGATGAATCGTAATCTCATACAAAAGAGTACACCGCCCACGGCCCGGTGAATCTCACCGACAAGTCGCCTTCCCTCTCGATCTCTTCTAATACAGCGCCAAGCTTTTCGTAATTCTCTTCTGTTACAAGACACGAGCAGTTCAGGATCATATCCCGTTCCGGCACCTGCCCTTTCTTCAGCTTACCCATACGGATCTCATCGCAATATTTCTGTATCTTTCTCGTAATCTCTGAAATGATGCCGGCAATCTCAGCATCCATGGCAACTTTTACTTCCTTTTCCAGCTGTTGCTGAATCATGTACTTTTTTCCCGGACCGCTGGTCTTTGCCTGTGCTTCAAGTCGCTTTATGAAATCGTTTGTTGCAGTGATCGTATCCTGAATCTTCTGACGGTGTACAAATATCTGGACTCCATACTCCTTTTTCATTCGGATCTTTTCGAATTTCTGCAAAAAAATCTCATATTCGTTGGACAACCACCCGGTGAGCACAGCTGTTGCATCCCGCTCTTTTTCCGGTTTGATGATGGTGTCAAACGTAAATGGGATGGTGTTCATCCCCAACCCGATAAGCCGTTCCAGCACCTGCTCGTGACTCAGTACCCATCCGGTCACTACTGTCTGGTCATCACTCGCATAGGGGGTGAGCGGGCAGGCATGGACAATAGCAGACAAGTTACGGTACGGGAGGGAAAAGAGCGGCTCCCCTTCAACACCGGTGATTCCCGTAGGGATCTCCCCATTGTGCTCTACGAGGGCATACAGGTACAACCCGTCTTTTTTTGTTCCCGTCATATCATCACTTCCCGTCCGGGTGCAGGGAAAGACAATTGTTTTCCTCCAGACTCTCTTACCGTAGCAGGTGCATCACCGTGCAGCACTACAAATACGGGTTCCTGTTTCGGATCCTCTTTAAAGATACATCTGCCTTTCCTGCTGACATAATTCTGAATAGCTGATTGGCAGCGGGGCCAACAACCGGGGATAAGATTACGGGAAATTCCTGAGCGAATTTCCACTAACAACGGGTTCTTATGCGGCTCCTTCTGTGAGACTCCCCTTAACATATCTCGCTCTCCCGTTTCCATAATTCTCCACGGTTCCCGGTCGTCTCCTGCGCAATTGAGTTTTGGAAATCAACCGGGTTTATCATCTTCTCAACCACATCATCGACGATGTCATCCAGTTCGGCACGGATCTCCCCGACCGTTTTTGTCAGTCCCTGGTCGGTTTTTATCTGCTCGATCGCCACGTGAAGGTCCATAAGGGATTTACCGAGGCGTTCGATCTCTGCTTCCGATAACACGCCTGACTCCATCCGCTTCAATGCCTGGATCTTGAGTGCCTCTTCAAGGATCTCAACGACTGCGATAACAAGCCCTAGTACGCCCTCTTTTAGGTTGTTCTCATCGATCTCAATGGTCATTTTGCTCCAGGACCAGCTCTAAAATCCCGTTCTGGTACCGTTCTTTTGCAAGCTTTCCGTGCCAGGGTAAGGTGATCTCTTTTTTGTACCGCTTCCCGCTCTCTTTTGCCGAGACCTCGAGTGAATGGCCTTTGACTGCGATATGTATCTTTTCCATAGTGACGCCCGGCATCTCGATCACGATACGCAGCAGGTCACCCTCATTGAATATGTCTGTTATCGGTTCGATCGTCTTGTTCTCCGGGCGTTCTTCTGCCTTCTTTGGACCGGATGGGACGAGCGAACGGATCTTTACACTGTGGGTGACCGTTGGTTCCGGAGAGTATCCCTCTTCTAACCTCTTTTTGATCTCCTGCTCTTTCTCTTTGATTTTCCGGTCCAGCTCCGGCGATCGTTTGCGCAGGTTCTTAACCAGATTCCCCATGCCCGGCAGCATATCATTCACTACACTCTCTACAACACTATCGTCATCATCAGTATCATTCGTCTTTTGGTCATTCTTCTTCATGTTCTTCCCCCGGTATTTTTATTATGAAAACGGCTGTCGTCGCTTTCATGTCCGTATGTTTGCCCGGTTACCAGATCATCGCCGGTTGGCTTAAAAGCCGGTAAGCCAACGTTCCTCTTACCTTTGCCGGACCTGCATGGTTCATCAGGGTTTTTCTCTACCTTGATCTCCAGTATGCCATGCGTACAGCTGGCTGATACATTCGGGGTCTTTGGCAGGTCACATCCGGTACGGTCAAGCGTGATTACTAGAGAGTCGCTCGTCTCAACTACCTCAACTTCCTTTTTCTTGTGCAGGAGATCGTCATTCAACCACCACGAGAACACGATCTGCCTGCCGGTGGCAAGGTCTGTTGCGGACTCACAGAAGACAGCGATCGGTCTGCCCCGGCGCTTGACAGACATCGGGATGATAATCTCCCGCAACCGGTGCAGCACTGCGTAATGGGTAAGCCCGGAGCAGGCGCTCAGTTCGTCCAGGGTGGCGTATCGCTGCTCATACAGGATGCCGAGGATGGTTCTGCTCCCTTCATCGAGATCGCTATAGAGATCATAGCGCTGCCTTGCCAGCGGTGAGGCAGATTCCGGAATCGAATCGCTGATCAACCCGCACTCCTTAAACCTGCGAGCGAGGATCTCGTTGATCTCTTCATCGCCGGAATATCGCAGGATGAGATCCTCAAGATCGGCAGGATTGCCGGATGAGTGTGCACCTTTGCCTGTGCAGGCTGATTGGACTTCATCCGGGTACTTCCGGTAGAGTGTATTGAGGATCTCCTGCAGGGTACCAGCTAATACCGTCATGATCGGGCTCGTTTTAGTGCCCTGCTGCGGGGTCATTTAGTTATCACTCCTTAAGGAAAGCCGGAGATAGAGTGCCTTGTTGCCGTAGATCTCCGCCACGCCGATCTCGGTTTTTTCCGTGGAGAAACCGGGCACGTTGATGGAAAGGGGGCGGACAGGACTGATCGTTAAGGGCTCTACAACCTCGATCTTTACGTTTTTGACCGTCTCAAGAATGGATCTTCCTTTTTTCTTTCCCTTTCCTTTTCGCGCTTTTGTTTTCACGGGAATACTGCGGGTATCGTTTTCATGCGGCGGGATGCTTGTTTCACGGAAGGGATCATGTACGTTTTTCATGGCTCTGCCCCGGTATCCTCTTTTAGCCCGGCACCTGCTCCCCATCCGAGGTACCGGGCATACTGCATCAGCTGCTCTTGTCCTTTTAACTCACCGGGAAAAAGCGGCACTTCAATGACCGTCAACTGGTCATCGTAGCGCTGGCGGATCTTTGCAAGATACCGCTCCTGCACATTCCGGCGTGAGGTGCAGAACGGGCAGGTATTTTTCGGGATAATTCCATTCGCGATCATGTGGATACCCGGCTCATCCAGTATCTTTATGAACCGTTCGGTCGGAGCCGGACGTATACAGGGTGCCATCGCAGACACTGCACATGAGCCGTGTCGTTGGATTAATCCCTGTACTATGGCATGCGGGACAGAGTACCCCTTGTAAGGTTACGATATTCTTCCGCGTTTTAATGTTGTTTACTCCCTTTAATTTCATTTTTTCACCTTTCAATCTTTGATCTTTGCCAGAGTCTGCTCCGTATTTGCTATAATCTATTGGAGGCGTCCGATGCCTTTCGCAAGCTAATCCTTCTTCTTCTGGCGCCCCAGTGGCGAATTTTCCGTTGAGATCAAACCCTTCCCTGCACATTTGATGCATGGCAGGGTGCTCCCATGGATATTTCCGGATCCTTTGCATTTGGGACAGGTTTCGGTTGCCGTTGCGACGGTAACTTCCCCTTTTCCCCAACAGACCGGACACGTGAGCCGGTGGTGCGGGTCCTTTCCGTCCCCTGTGCAGTACGGACAGGAGACAGTTTTACCGTGGACTTCCACGGTGCCCTTTCCCACGCACGTCTGGCAGGAGGAAAGGGGAGACAGGATTTTGAAGGGGTCTAATCCTTTACCATTGCAAAAAGCACATTTGATGGTACGGTTCATTGCAATCCCTCTTCTTTTAAGCAGCCATCAATTACATCTACCGGATCTACGCCCGTGTGGTCACCGCTGCCGATTTTTTGCAAGAGCATCTTAATGTAACGGTTCTTGCCTGACCGGGTTGTTGCAGTCTTCATTTCAACATCCGCCCCAGGGCCGGACATACCTTGTGCCGTCGCAGACACTGCACCTGAGCCGTGTCGTTGGATTGATCCCTGTATCATGGCATGCGGGACAGACTACTCCTTTTAAGGTTACGATATTCTTCCGCGTTTTAATATCGTTTATTCCTTTTACAGTCATTGGGTCACCTTAACCTTAATGTGTCTTTCCCGCTCCCTTACATGTGAGGCAGGGCAGCCTGCTCTCTTTTGCTCTCCCCGTTCCCTTACATGTGGGGCAGGTTTTGGCTTTTTCCGAAACCGTGATAACGCCTTTGCCCCAGCAAACCGGGCATGTGAGTGTGCGTTGCTTGTCAGGGTGTTTTCCGGTTCCGCGGCAATAAACACACCTGCTTATTGGTCCATGAATCGTTACGGTACCTTTTCCTTTGCATGTCTGGCAGACAGACCCGCTAAGTGGATCTGTCCCGCTTCCTTTGCAAAAGGCGCATTTTACATTCTGAATTGTCATTTTACTTCTCCATTATGATAGGGATCCTGCATGTTTTTCATGGCACTACCCCAGTATCCTCTTTTAGCCCGGCACCTGCTCCCCAACCGAGGTACCGGGCATACTCCATCAACAGCTCCCGCCCTTTTAACTCACCGGAAAAGAGCGGCACCTCGATGACGGTCAACTGGTCATCGTAGCGTTTGTGGATCTTTTTAAGGTACCGCTCCTGCACGGTCCGGCGTGAGATGCAGAACGGGCAGGTATTTTTTGGAACGATTCCATTTACGATAATTCTTGCGGTGAGAATATCGAGCCTGTCAAGCACCTGCTTCATGCGTTCTGTCTGGTACAGTGCCAGTGCCTCAGGGATGATGATGAGGACGAACTCTGTCCGCTCGTGATCGGTGAGCACCGCGAGGGCGTGCTGTGCCATCTCCTGCAACCGCAACAACGCGAGATCCAGTGTGTCTTTGGATGATTCCTTGTCAAACAAGACCCTGATGGCGCCGCTCACACCAGCCAGCCGCTTCTGGATCTTCTGCATGCCAGTCGTGTAGCCGACGATGCTGTCCGGAAGGGTTAGGAGGCGCAGGGTATGCCCAGTGGGGGCAGTATCCCAGATGATGTAATCATATCCTTCAGGTAAGAAGGTGAGCATCTCTTCTAGTGCGAAGAGTTCATCGAATCCCGGTATGACCGTGTTTGGGATCTCGTCAAGCATATCTTCATTGATGGGAATGACCGTGACGGCGTCAATGATGGCACTGCCGTAGATCTTCTTGTACTTTTCAACAACGGTTTCGGCATTGATCTCGATTGCCGAGAGCCCCTTTGCGACATGGGTGACAGTTCCCCCGATGGGACATTCAAAGATATCCGAGAGAGAGGGTGCCGGATCACTGGAGATGATCAGTACACGCTCTCCCGCATCGGCGAGCGCAAGAGCCGTAGCGGCAGCAGCTGACGTCTTTCCAACGCCGCCCTTCCCTCCAAAGAGGATGATCTTTGTTGACGGTGTTGCAGTAGCAGCAGGTAAATCCGGTGTGGTAATTGCAAATGTTTTCGCAGATGCCTTTGATACCTTTGTGACACTCACACGAGGAGTCCGGGTATTTTCCGCCGCTCTTTTTTTGGGTTGTACCTGTGAGTTCATGTGACTTACACCTGCTTGTCGGGTATAATAAATTCCGGTTCACGTCTCTTTTACTACACACAGCCGGTAATTCTCCGGCATCCGGGCATGGCACTCGACCGGTGCCCACCGGAGTTTTCTCCGGTTCATCTCTTCACCGATTCTTATAATCACCTGCTTTATGTCATTCGGGTGGAGCGAAATGACCGAGCCATTCGTCAGGACCAGATGGAGATATCCGGATGGTTCGGCAGAGGCCGATACCGTACCGTATTCGAGCGAATACCCGGCAAGTTCTTCGAAGCGGACGGTAACAAGGCATGATAACGGTTCTCTCCGGTGGATTCGGATCGCAGCATCGGTGAGGGTGAGGGTGCCGTAGGTCCACGCCGGGCAGGCACCTTCAGACTGCCAGTAGGAAGCAGCGCACTGGAAGCGGGGCGTCTCGCCTTGCAGCAGGGCGATCTCCTGTACGAGCTTTTTCTTCTCTTCTTCGTTTGCAGCAGCCCGGATGGCTTTGTCCCAGTCCGCCCACATCCCGTACTCGATCATCGTCTCGATGCTCGCAAGCATTGCCCGGAGTTTGAGCCCGATGAGGGGGACACCGGAAACGGTGATGATCACATCTGCATCAATGACTGCTCCTTTGTCCAGTACCCGGTCAAGCAGGTCGACAAGAGTTGTTCTCCGTTCACGGGTCGCTTCCATTCCCTGTCACCTGTGATGGGAAATCCGTTTTAGTGACGGGGCGTTCATTAAGGCTTTCGCGCTCGACCAGCCGCACCACGGACAACTCTCGTTGAGCAGCACATGGATGGGGACCGTTTTCCCGCACTGGGGGCATTTTTCCTGGTCTTCTTTTACCCGGCCCCAGACCGCCGTATTCATGTTCGTACCTGAAGGGAACTCGAGCCCGTACTTCGCGGCAGTCTCAAACGAAGCTACCGCTGCACGTATCTTGATGCCGAGAAGTTCAACGCCTGCGACAGAGACGCAGATGTCGGCGTTGATGACGACCCCTTTGTCCAGCACCCGTTCGATTACATCCACAAGGGAACTTGCCGAATCATCCCGCATTGCCGTCTGTATTGCCATTATTCATCCCGGCCTTTGGGACAGATACCCGCAGTGCCTGTATCAGTGAATCCGGATAACATGCCCGCCTGCATACGTTCTCACACCTTTACGAGATTGATTTCGAGGATCCCGTTCTTGTACTGTTTCTTTGGCTCACCTTTGACCGGAACCCCGAGATCGATCTCCTTTTTGTATTTCCGTTCACCTTTTCCCGCCGTAATGATGAGGGTGGTCTCTTTTATTTCGAGAGTGATGTCCTTCTCTTCAACTCCGGGGAGCTCAACAATCACCTGCAACCGGTCGGCTTCATCGAAAATATCAACGATCGGTTCGCGGGTATCAGCTTCCGGTCTCCTGCCGAAGGTGTCGACACGGGGCATACCATCCCCGCCCATCCTGACAGAGATCCCATACATCCCTTTTCGTTTTTGAGACTTATCAAAAGAGATTTCGCCGGTCCTTGACATCTCGGTTTTTCCTTCCTCAACCATCTTTGTGATGTCTTGCGTAAAGTTGCCAAGTTCGGTCAGTATCCCCCCGAACTTCAAGCCGAAATCCAGAATGGGTGCGTCGTTTTTTACCTTTTTTTTCTCCATTATCCATACCTCCTGAAGATTACCGGATGTTAGTACTCCGTTGCAGAGACCACGTCCCCGCGTTTTCGCATGCTGATCCGCTTGAACGTGACAACCCCGCCCTCCTCATCCGTGATGACCTCGTATATACCTAAGAGATCCATGGTGTCGGGAATCGCTTTCCTCTCGACGAGTTCGATAGTCACTATGGGCATGTGCGTCTCTTCGTCGAATGCCACGCCGGCGATCGTGTTGAATGGCAGGGACGTGAGTCCCACCATCTCATTTTTGACGGAATCCAGCAACTGCTTCATGTTCAGCCGTTTGGGTTTTTTTACCTGTTCCTGCACTTGGTTTACCATGTTATACACCTTTTACTTCATCCAGACGCTTCCGGAGCTGGCTCATTTTCGTCCTGTACTCCTCTTCGGGCAGGTCACCCTGCTCGAACTGCATCTGGGTTTTGAGCACCTGTTCCCGGACGGCCCGCTCCGTGCTTAAGGTCATTGCATCCGCTTCATCCGCTATCGCCTCGAGCACTTTCATGCTGAGATCGAACGGCAGCCTGAGCAGGTCATCGACGATGAGTACCATCATTACCTCTTGATCCTGATATTGACGAAGTTGAACGGCGGGGCGATAACGTACTTCATGTTTAAGTCCCCGTATTCCTGTTCCAGGGTATTGACAAGCTGGTCAAAGTCCTGCTCCTTTTTTTTGTCTACTAGGAAGGCAGCGTTCAGGATCATCTCCTCAGAGAGGTTTTTGTTCAGCTTTCTCTCCGCTGATGTCCCGGAAAGCCGGGTAAATATGTCAGTGGCTATCTTGTCCCCCCGCCTTTCAAGTTCCTGTGAAATTTTTGTGCCGAGTTCAAGACGCTGATGGAACGTTTTTTCTAATGGTTTTCCCTGGATCTGCTGTCTCATTGTGCGGATTTTGATGTTCGAGGCGGCAATTTCTTTTATGGTGGGGTCTATTTTCCGGGTTACTTTGAGTCCCAGTTCTTTTTTCCCATCCAATTTACCAAAATACATTTTAAGCTTGGGATAGCTCCTGGAAAGGAACGTTTTGATATCCAATTCAGTTGCTACCTGGCCAAATCTCATGGGGATCGTGCAGTTCTGATTATACTCATGGGAATGTTCCATCACCTTCTCGAGAACCTCCTGGTGGGGGATCCCGTAATCAAGGATCTCGTACTTTTTCTGACGGGCGTCTGAAAGGACGGCTGCAATATCCCGGATATGGAGGGTATGGACATTCTCCCCCTGGATACCGATGGGGCCAAAGGTCATTTCCTTTTTTACCGGAATAATTGCATAGACATAACGCCACCGCTGCATCGAACGGGGTTTAGTAGCTGACATCGATTGCATGGTAATTCCTCTTCTGACGGTCCCAGCGTGGAGCCGTCACCTTTTTTACTTTACCAAATTCAACCAGCTGATGGATGCCCTCAGTTTCTACTGGCTGGGATGGAACGAGCACCCGGAAGGTAGCGCCCTTCTTCGGGATCAACTTCCCCAATCGTGCAGCCTGGACCATTTTCATCCTTTCCTTCTGCCGCAGGAAATTCATCCTGCCTTTTGCTAGTGCACGTGCCTGTTTTTTTTTCCGCTTGTCTTCATCCCTCACGATTTTTTTTACTTCATGTGCGGTGAGGAAAAAACTCTCATGGGTACCGAGAAGATCTTTTTTTATCTGCTTCTCGGTCAGGGTTATCATGCATGGGACACCCTGCGTTCTTGCCACATCCAGGCTCGTTTTTTTGATAAGCATTCTTGTCTCATCCCGTGCTCGTCTTTAAATCCTCGTTTCCCGTGCTCGTTTTTATGGCGCGAGTACGTCCAGTGCTCGTTTTTATGTCATGCATACATCGGGGCTTGATTTTATTTTTATGTTGCACATTCCTCTCTTGCCCTGTGCTCGTTTTTATGTCCTGTAATATTTTCATCTGCCACACTCCCCGGATTGATCTTTTCCCTGCCTATCCTACCCCGCTGGTACGGATCCTTTTTTCATGGACGGGCGGGATCTGGTCTCGCTCAGCAGGTCATGGAGAACAACTTCGGGGTCAGTATCACCCTGTTTTCCCTTTCCGATCTTGGGTGTAAGGACATCTGTACATACCCGGACAAACCACGCATCGTCACCATCATCCCCAAAGGCGCGTGCGATAGACACGCACGACCGGAGCGTCGGGTTTACCTCGCATATATCCGATGCCCTGAGCTTCCTGACCAGCCTGACAATTTTTTCTGCGATCGCAGGGGAAACACCGGATTTTGCCTGGGTTATCTCAATTTCAGTCTGTTCGTCATACATGCCCATTGAAATGGTAATCATCCGGTCCAGGAGCGCATCCTGGGACCTGAATACCCCGGCATATTCCTCAGGGTTGCTCGTGAATATCGCAGAAAAATCAGGATGGACCTTGATGTAGTTGCCGCCATGTGCGGCAGTCGGGAGTTCGAGCATCCTCTCTTCAAGCACGGATAAGAATATGTTATTCGCCTCCGGACGCGAACGGGTGAACTCGTTATAAATCAGGGTGTAGCCATTCATACATGCCGTGGTAAGCCGTTCGTCCACCCAAATCTTTTTCATTGTTTCATCATATTTGTAGACACGGGAGACGTACCGGTCCACTACTTTTGTCTTGTGATAGCCATCTTCCCCCCCGACAAAGGAGGTGGTGGTGGACTCCTCATCGCCGTTGATGAGGGTGACCGGCCTTCCGAGAAGGAACGCAATATGCATGGCAAGTGTTGTCTTTCCACACCCCGTCGGTCCGCAAAGATGAATGGGAAACCCTTTTTTAATGTACCGCACTCCCCGCTCGGTGATGTTTCTGACGTACTCCGATTCCACAAACCCCTTCTGGGGTAGTGGATTGATGACTGTTTCATGATTCATATTCTGCTCTCCACTCCTCTTGGGCTACCTGACCCGGTATCCGATGGTATTCCGAATGGCCAGTACCTGACCCGGTATCCGATGGTATTCCGAATGGCCAGTACCTGTTCCGGCAATTGCTGTTTTTTATGATGCCGTATTGATGCCGTATATTTGGCATGAAAATCCTTTTGAGGATTTTCATACAAACGCCCTGTGACCAGAGGTCTCGTTGGCGTTTTTCTTAGGTCGGATAGTAATACGTATCCTTTTTCCGGACGTCCCCGCCTTTGAGGAGCTCCTTTGCGGGACGGATTAAGATTCTCCATTCGACGCCGATCTTTTGCCGGCTTTTGGGTTGATTACTGTTACAAGATCCATGGGGTGCTCTCCCACCGTTGTGACCTACCGGTTAAACCCTGTTTTTTGGGCTTTTGGCAAACCAAAAAAAAGTTCTCCCGGAGTAACGTTCAGCTCGGGAAGTACTGCGTCTCCTTCTTGGTGACCATGCCCTCTTCCAGGAGTTCTTTTGCGGGTCTGATAAGTGTCCTCCATTCAACATCGATCTTCTTTCCCGCTTTTGCAAGGGTGATCCCTTTTGGGGAGGCTTTTATCACTTTGAGGATCTTTCCTTTGAGTGTGTGTGTGGCGTCTTCCTTCTCTTCAGGGATCTTTGTCACTTCTGCTGCCTTTGTCACTTCTGCTGCCTTTGCCACAGTTCGTTTTGGGGCTTTTGTGGGTACATACCCACCCAACACATGGCTCAGCCATATCCCGTGTGCTTCAGCCAGATCTTCCTGGAAGGGAATACGCTGCTTTTTAAAACCGTCCAGCATGTAGGTCAGCTCGATGGCCCGGGCAACCCGCTCATCGGCAAACCCGTGGACCATGTCTGCCACATCCTTCGCCATTACCATCCGGGTCCCGTGAAAACCGTCCAGCATGCGGGACAGCTCAATTTCATTGGCCAGCCGCTCATCTGCAAACCCGTGGATCAGGTTGTTGGCATCGATACGGATGTTTGCGACATCCTTCTTTAGTTGCTTTGCCGTCTCACGAGCCGATTCCACTAGTGCTTCATGGAATCCATTCAACATATCCTGGGTTTCGCGGGCCATCGCTATCCTGTTCGCGGAAAAACCGCCCAGCATCTCCTGAACTTCACTTACCCGAGCCGATCTGGCTCCGTTGATGTTGTCAACAATCTGGTGCATTCCATCTGCTAATGTCATTTTTACCCACCTCACATTTGTCTTTTGTTTTGACACTCTTCCATTCTGGAGGGATCTGATAAATACGTGCCCGGAATTTCCGAATTTTGTTTCGAAATTTGAGGATACAAGTAAATGTGCAAAGGAAGGGGCTGATAAAAACGCAGCTACGCCTGGATCGGGGTGTGGGTATGCACCGCGATTGTGCGTGGGGGCCTTTATCCCTGTGTCCCTTTTGTTCCCTCGAATTCCCCGATCTCCTGCCAGTCGCTCCGGTCGATAGAGACCGTAGGGAGCACAGGCGCTGCTGGTCACGTAAAGAAGGTATGCCGAAGAATCAGTTACATCAAAAGTAACGGGTACACCGGGAGTAACAAGGATAACACGGGTGCACGGTACATTGTTGGTGACAGGTACATCATGAGGAGTTACGTGCTCCAGAAAAAGGAAACAGGCACATAATATTGCAACGGGTATAATAGGAATACCTGGTCTGAGGGGTGAATCTGGTATACCGGAATACGGTCTATGTCAACCTGTTCATTCTGATGACAATCCCCGATTTGCATTACTCCCGATCTTCTCTGCCATAATACGGTAGGGGATTTCTTTGTACCAGCACCCCATGTTCTTCCGGGAACTGACGTTAATGGCTCAAGATACCGTCAACCGTGGTTCAGATACCATTCTTAGCTAACGAAAATTAGCTAACGAAAAATTTTAAAAGCGAAAAAGATATGGATGCTATTGTCATACTTTTGCAGCATGAGGGACGTGCATTGTTATGACGTGAACGAATCGTACCAATCCTTTTGTGAATAGAATTGTGCAAAATCTGAGGATCGAATTCAAAAGAATTAATGGATGGATTGCATCTCCATCCATCTTTACACATTTGAATTCATCCCAGAGAAGGATATATGATTATGCTGCAATTTCTGCGTGTTCCAAAAGTCCGACAGCTTCTGCGTACTTCAGGAACGTCTCAACCGATGCGATCACGACACGGGCTTCGATAGCGAGTAACTCAATACCGACGAGTGAGACGCGTACCCATGCGTCAACAACAACGCCCTTGTCCAGAATCCGGTCAATTACCTCGACGAGGCTCGAAGATGAGTTCATTTTTTCTACCATGTTTTTTTCCTCCTTTTAGTTCTGGGCCTTTTTGCCCATATCCTACTCAATTGGGAAGAGTATATAGGTTCCCGGAATTTCCGAATCTTGTTTTAAATTTTGGAAGTATTGGCACGCACATCCACAATCGCACGGCTGAAATGCGACGAATGGATCACAAATGCAGTCTGATCCTGTCCGGTCTTTGAGAACTCCCGGATGGCAAGAATGGCGGCGCGGTTGCAGACTGCCTCTATCTCTGCCCCGGTGAACCCTTCGGTCTCTTTGATGTAATTTTCAAGTTTCACCCCTTTTTGGAGAGGTCGTTTTCGTGTATGCACCTTAAAGATCTCAAGACGTCCCGTCTCGTCTGGCTTTGGCAGCTCGATCAGGAGATCCATGCGTCCTGCCCGGAGGAGTGCAGGATCGATCATATCGATACGGTTGCTTGCTGCAAGGACTGTGACACCTTTTAACTCCTCAAGACCGTCCATCTCGGTTAAGAGCTGGGCAATCACCCGTTCGGTGACACCGTTGTCATTCCTGCCGCCCCGCGTCGGGGCAATCGCATCAATCTCGTCAAAGAAGATGATGCAGGGCACTGCCTGCCGGGCTTTTTTGAAGATCTCACGGATGCCACGCTCGGACTCACCCACGAACCGCGAGAGCAGCTCCGGCCCTTTGATCGAGATGAAGTTTGACTGCGTCTCGTGGGCAATCGCCTTTGCGATGAGCGTCTTTCCCGTGCCCGGCGGACCATGCAGCAGTATCCCTTTTGGGGGAGTGACCGCTGCATAAGCGTAAAGACCCGCACATTTCAGCGGAAGTTCAACTGCCTCCCGGATTTCATCTTTGATTGCAGACAGGCCCCCCACATCGTCCCAACCGACATCGGGGATCTCAACAAAGACCTCCCGCAGGGCGGAGGGTTCGATCTCCCGGAACGCATTCATAAAATCCTCTTTTTTGACCGTAAGATCGGCGATCAACTCGTAGGGAACCTCACGCTTGGTAAAGTCAATAACCGGTAAGATCTTCCGGAGGGCATGCATCGCGCTCTCGCGGGAGAGTGCAGCAAGGTCAGCACCGACATACCCGTGCGTGATATTTGCCAGTTCATCGAGGTCGACATCGGCGGCAAGAGGCATGCCCCGTGTGTGGATCTCGATGATCTCCCGCCTTCCGTCTCTGTCCGGGATGGGGATCATGATCTCCCGGTCAAACCGGCCGGGGCGCCGGAGTGCAGGATCGAGCGAGTTTGGGATGTTGGTTGTTGCGATCACGATCACCTGTCCCCGGTCCTTCAACCCGTCCATGATCGAGAGGAGCTGGGCAACGATCCGCCGTTCCACCTGTTTATCGCCACCGACATCCTCGCGTTTGGGGGCAATCGCATCTATCTCATCGATGAAGACAATGGCGGGAGCATTCTTCTGGGCTTCTGCAAAGATTTCCCGTAACCGGGCTTCCGACTCCCCGTAATATTTCCCTACGATCTCGGGACCTGATATGAAGATCAGGTAGGCATCGGTCTCCTGTGCCGCCGCTTTTGCGATGAGCGTCTTACCTGTACCCGGCGGACCGTAGAGCAGGACACCCCGTGGCGGGTCGATGCCCATGCGTTCAAAAAGTTCAGGATATTTTAAGGGGAGCTCGATCATTTCCCGGATCTTGTCCACCTGTCCTTTCAACCCGCCGATATCCTCGTAGGAGATGAGGCTCTTCTTTATCTCTTTTTCCTGGGTTTTCCTACCTTGGATTTTTACGGAAGTCGTACGGGTGATAATCCCTATCTCCGGTGTAGCCTCACAGATAAGAAAATCAAACTTCTTGCCAAACATTGAGAGGCGGATCTGGTCGCCCTTTGTTACCGGTATTCCTTCAAACAGGCGGCTTTCAACTTCTTTTTGTAAGAAGCGGTCGAGCGGCTGGAGCACAACATGACTCACCGGCGGGATGGTGATTACTTTGATCTCTACGGTGTCATTGATGCCTACGGATGCATTTTTCCTGACAATACCATCGATCTGGATCGTCCCTTTCCCCCGGTCTTCAGGAAAAGATGGCATCACCTTTGCACAGGTTGTCCGTTTTCCGGAGATCTCAATGATGTCTCCGACACCTGCGCCCAGTTCTTCCATGGTCTTTGGATCGATCCTGCCGATCCCCCGTCCGATGTCCTTATTTCGCGCTGCGGATACTTTCACCTTCATGTGCCACACCTCCAAAGATATGCTGGAATGTAAATTTGAACTCGTTCACTTTCTGCCGGATATATACTTTCCCCGGCTCTGTCGGAACATACAGCTTTGACTTGCCGGATGTCTTCACCTCAAGGATCCCCTGCCCTTCGAGTTCGTACAGGATCGTGTAGATCCGGGACTGCGGGATGAGCACGTTGTGCCGGCTGTGGATCTCGTGGACTATGTCATAACCGGACAAGGGTCTGTTTAAGATCGAGAGGATAAGCGGTTCTAAGGATTTCCTCACGATCTCATCGACCATCGCCTGTGGTACAATGGAGAGGGATTCAAGAGGATAGGAATGATTCGCAATGGAGACCGAGGTTTCGTCTCCTGTCAAGACAATCACCTTGGTGATACCGGCGGATACCGACTCGATCTGCTCACGACTCAACCGCTCGATGTTCAATGCGATAATTCCTGATACCGGAGAGTCTTCCGGTGCCATTTTAAGAATATGTCCTTTGATGGCACAGATCTGCGCAAGATCCCCGGTGTCTGAGAAGTCCATGAGGATCTGCCAGCTCCGGGCTTTCCCGGTTTCCCGCGATGCTGCCCGGTGTTTCTCGATAGCGGGGATGACCGTGTCAAGTTCCCCCCATTTCAACCGGTGCGGTATGATCACGCCATCCCGGATCTCCTTATTGAAGTACTTGGGTATACGGGACTGGTGATAGGCAAAGAAGATATGGTGACTGTTTGTCAGTCCATACTCGATGGACGTCTTGTAGATCGCCTCATTGGTCTGCGGGGGTGCATACAGGACGAGGATCAGGCCCTGGTAAAAGTTGTTTAACAGAACGGTCTTGCTCTCCGGTGCTATGGAGGCTTCCGGTTCAGTCATGTCATCGCTCTCATCCCCCGCTTTATCCACACCCCGCCCCTTCTGGTGTCCCCGCTTTCCCGGTTCACTCCCTTCATTCTTCTTCCGGAAGAGCGCCAGTTGGACGGCGGCTTTGAGCTCCAGTTCGTTGAATGGCTTGACGATATACCCGTACGGGTTGACCTGTTTTACCTCCTCTATGATCTTGTCGTCCGCATAGGAGGTGATGAAGATGACGGGTATACCCAGTTCTTTATGGATCACCTTTGCCGCAGCGATACCATTGGTTTTTCCCGGCATGACGATATCCATCAGCACGATATCGGGTTTTGTTGCCCGTGCCTTTGCGATCGCATCCTCTCCTGATGATGCCATACCGACCACCTTATGCCCCATGGAACTAATCTTCTCCTCGATCTGCATCGTGATGATCGCTTCGTCGTCAACTACCAGTACCCGTGCCATAATCCGTTTCTCCCTTGATTATTGGAAATTCTATCACTACTTCAGTCCCTGCTTTACTGGTGATCTGCACGCTGCCGTGCAACTGCTGCTCTACGAGCGTTCTCATCAGCTTGAGCCCGAGCCGGTTGCTCTTCTCGATATCGAACCCTGTCGGCAGCCCGACACCGTTATCCCGGACGACGAACCGGAGCTGATCCCCTTTGACGGATAGCGAGATCTCCACAAGCCCGATCCTCCTCCCCTTGAATGCATGCTTGTGGATGTTGGAGATGATCTCGTTTAACGCAAGGGCACTGGGAATTGCCTGATCCACAGGAAGATAAATTTCCACGCAGTCGATGTTTGTCATGATATCAAGGTGATCATGATCATGGAATCCTGATATCATTTCGACAATGTCGTGGACCTGCCGTTTCATATTGATCTTATCGAACCGTTTGCTCTCGTATAATCGCGTGTGGATGGACCCCATGGTCTGCACTTTTGCCATGATATCGGTTAAGGTGGAGAGGACTGCCGGTTCGTGCGCCCTCGTCTTTGTCATATCGATGAGCCCGATGATCAGTTGCAGGTTGTTCTTCACCCGATGGTGCACCTCCCTGAGCAGGAGTTCTTTTTCATTTGATGATAACGTTAACTTTTTCTGGATTATTTTACGGTCTTCGATCTCTTTTTTCAGTTTCAGGTTTGTTCTGGATAATTCAGAAGTGCGGTCACGTACCCGTTGTTCAAGGGTTTCTTTGTAATTTTCCAGTTGGGTCTCTGTTTCTTTCTGGCTTGTGATATCCCTTCCGACAGACTGGTATTCAATCACTTCATCCTTCTTGTCATAGATTGCACGATCACTCCAGCGGTGCCAGCGTACTTCTCCGGAGGGCATCACTATCCTGTGTGAGATCAATGCAATCGGATTTTCCGGCGTGAGTGCTGCAAGATGGTTTTTCATCTGTTGCGCATCATACGGCGGAAGAAGAACCGGTTGCGTTTTCCCGATGCATTCTTCCCGGTTCAATGTGAAATAATTGCAATATGCATCATTGATAAACGTGAGTCTTCCATCCGGTAAAAACCGGCAGATGAACTCGGTCTGGTCCTCGACAACGTCCCGGTACCGTTGTTCGCTCGCCCAGAGCGCTGCGTCTGCTGCTTTGTGCCCGGTAATGTCAGAGACTACGGCAAGGGCGCCCGTGTGTACACCCTTATCATCCGTGATAGGCGCAGTTGCAAGAACTGCATAGATCCGGTTTCCTCCTTTTGTGATAAACTCAAACTCATGGTCTTCCGTAATTCCCTGCCTGCGGCGCTCCATGTTATCTGCAGCTATTGCTTTTCCTGCATCATCCATGAAAGAAAAGAGGTGTGCCCCCTGCATCTCCTCTACCGTGTACCCGAGCATCTCTGCCATCTTTGGGTTGACATATGTTGTCTTCCCCTCGGCATCGATCGCCCAGATCCCTTCCTGTGCAAGATCGACAAGCTGCCGGTATTTCTCCTCGCTCGTCCGCAGCGCCCCCTCCACCTGCTTGCGTTCGGTTATATCAATGCCCTGCGCAATAGTGGAGATCAGTTCAGCATCATCGGTCAGGATATTTGCCGTATTACACAACACAGTATGGATGGTTTCATCAGATGCAAGGATAGGGATTTCGACTGTCTCCAGCCGTTCACCGGTAAGGGTCTTTTTGATCAGGGCAAGTGAAGTGTCCCTGCTTTTTTTCGGGAACAGGATGTCTAACGGTTGTCCGATGACTTCCTGCTCAGCCCTTCCGGTAAGGCGTTCGAACGCATGGTTGAACCGGGTAATCTGAAAGTCCGGATCCCAGACAATGATCGGGGCATTGGCAAAATCGATCAACTTGTGGAGATACTCGTTTGTCTCCCGAAGCGTCTCCTCCGCCCGCAAACGCTCGGTGATATCCTCAACATTCCCGTAATAATGCCCAACCTGACCTTTATCATCGTAGACCGCTTTTCCGGTATCCTGTACCCGGATAATCGTTCCATCGTACTTGCGAAACTGCACTTCGAACTCGCGCACAATCCCTTCGCGCTCAATCAGATCCAGCCACCGGTTTCGATCCCCGGGGTCCATGTAGATATCAGAAACGTCAACTTTCATCAGCATTTCACGATTCGGATAACCAAGCAGAGATACAAGAGCCGGGTTGATGTCCAGGATCTGCCCTGACGGTGTAGTGCGGTAGATACCTATCGGAACTCCTTCAAACAAGTTGCGGTACCGCCGCTCACTTTCCGATAATGCCCGGTTGATCTGTTCCAGTTCTACCGTCCGTTCGGCAACACGCTGTTCCAGTTCTACGTTCGCTTCCCTGATCTGCAGATCATGCTTATGCTTATAGAATGCGATCTCGATTGTGGACTTGAGTTCCCGCTCATCGTAGGGTTTGATGATATACCCGTACGGCTCGGTGACTTTTGCCCGGTCAATGAGCGTCTTATCGGCAAAGGCGGTGAGATAGATGACCGGGATATCGTAGAGTATATGGATTTTTCCTGCAGCCTCGATCCCGTCCATCGCGGTGGCAAGGTGGATATCCATGAGCACAAGATCGGGCCTGAGTTCTTTAACCTTTTCCAGCGCGTCCTCTCCGGATTTCGCAATACCCGCAACATCGTATCCCAGGCTTTTTAAGGTCTCCCTGATATCATTGGCTACAACCGCTTCATCTTCAACGATAAGAATCGATTTATCACAACTGGCATGTTTATCAGAACAGGGAACTGCATCGGCCTCCGGGGGTGATGCCAGAAAAGCCGATACTTCAAAAGAGGGGGGGAATTGCATGTTGGGGTCGGCTTGTTTTATCATTTCCGGATCCTCCGGAACAGTAATTGCGTCATCTGGATCGTGATCGATTATCCGTTGCAACCATGACATAGGGATTCCATTTCACGGGACTTTTTCAACCTGCGCAACAACCCGGTCTGCACTACCTCTTTTCAGCCATGCAAGGATATCATCCAGAACAAAGTTACAGATGAACAGGTCGATATCCGGATTGATGTACGGTGCGACATCGTGCGTTGCTCCTATAAAGAGCAGCCCGTACTGCCCGTCCTTTAAGGATTCTTCGATACGCTGTGCGATGTACTTGTCCCGTTCGATGGTCAGATCATAGAGACGGTGCTTGTGTTTCTCGCTCAACGCTTCCCGTTCCGGGTCCGTCTTTGCATTCACGATCGCTTTTATGATCTCGTACTCTTCTTTTAAGAGAGCAGGACTCTCTGTCTTCTCCAGCACCCCGCCATGCTCGATGATGGAGAGGACGATCTGGTGGTTGGGAACGCCGTCCTTTGCGCCCATAGCAACGAGTTTTACGCCAATCTCACCCCCGATGGGGATGCCATCTTGGTATATCCTGATAAGATTGCCATCGAGGCTGGCGAGCACGGCATTTATCATGATGCGGAGATTGTCCCAGAAGAGTGCTACATCCTTACGGTGCTGGTCCCGTTTCTCTTTTCCGAATTTCCGGTCGATCATCTCGGAGATATCGCTCTTTAATGACCCCATCTCTTTCTCGCTGTGAACGATCGGTATCAGCATCAGTTTTCTTGTCATAATGTACTCATCAGACCCGGAACATTTCGTGTATCATTACGATACCGCTCATGTTCCCATTCGTGTTCCCATTCGTGTTCCCTGCCTGCTCTTCTTTTCCGCCCCTTTTTGAAAAGATACGGTGTACTGCATAAACGTCTGCGAAGATGCATTGGGGAATTTTTTTTTGCTCCCTATAGCCCGCTGCCTGTGCAGGTTTGTACCAGGTATTATGATAGATGTTCAAACGTAACCAGTACATTCCTTTAAACAGTATTGAACTAGATAAATATTTCCCCATGTTCCGAAAAAAGAAGGGTTTGTTTTATCTCAGCTCGCAGACACAATTACAATCGAAGTGAGAAAAACCCGTGCCGTGGTTTACCGGGGTGACTGCAAATGAGATCAGGATTCCGGAATTTTTAAGTACTTGTGAAAAATCCTGTACCTGCTGATTCGATACGGTTCATCAAGAACTATACTGATGGATGCGGTGATTATACCAAAAAGCGCAACGTATGGCTCAAAAAATGGATTGCAATACGGTTATTGACGGGCTCATGAAGATCCGGAAGAAAAAAACCCGGACTTACATGAGAAAATATGCCAAAAGTTGATTATTCCATCCACCAATCATGATTAAGAGAATATACGATGGATACAATACTTTTGCGAATCATCGAAATCATTGTACGAACATTTGACCCGGATACTATCATCCTCTTTGGCTCACGGGCACGAGGTGATGCACGTGAGGACTCTGATTTCGATATCTGCGTATTAAAAAAAGGAATATCCGGACGGCGCACAATCGCCCGTACCCTCTACCGTGCACTGTATGGAGTTGGGGTTCCAGTCGAACTTATTGTCGATACTCCGGACACGTTAAGAAAGTACAAGGACAACAAGCATTTGATCTACAGCGAAATTTCACGATATGGAAAGATTATCTATGAAAAACCGAGCGCTGGTTAAACAGTGGCTTATCCGTGCTACGAGTAATCTCAATCGTGCACGTGCAGGAAAGATCCACAACACAATTCTTTACGAAGATCTGTGCTTCGATTGTCAGCAGGCTGTGGAAAAATCTCTCAAAGCTTTGCTTATTGCCCATGATTTGGAAAGTCCGCACACGCATATTATTGCACACTTGTTAGAGACACTGGAACAGAACAGGATTCCTGTGCCGGAAGATATGAAATCATCAGTGGATCTGACAGAATATGCAGTCCATACACGATATCCCGGTCTTTATGAACCTGTAACCGGAGAAGAGTACCGGGAAGCACTTGCAATGGCTGAGTGCGTTTATGCATGGGTGAGTAAGCAACTCAAGTGAGCAGTTGCCTGACAAGAACCCCTTTTTTTAGATTCGATTGGGAAAAAAAACTATTCAGAATGTGAACATCGGGCTGAATAATAAATCTCTGTTAAAAAAGATAGGACTTACGAGGCTGTTGCACAGTTCGAAAAAAACGATGGTTGTTTATATACTCGACAGGAAAATCTCTTCAATTTGCGACTTGTTTAGACATTTTTTGCATTTGTGCAACGACCTCTTACGCAGTTTTTAATTCTTTCAAAGGGTTGTCTCCTGCCGGACTGGACGGTCGGGTCTCCTTTCTTTCAGACAGAGCAACGATAGTGTACCAATCATTCCTTCTCCTTCACGACAATCGCAAACGCTGTCCCTGCCGTCCGGTCCAGTTCAATAGTCCCGTCCAGCTGCTCCACGAGCAGGATCACGAGCCGAAGCCCCAGTGATTCGACATTGCGCCAGTCGAAGTCTTCAGGGATACCGACACCGGTATCCTTATACTCGATGGTGAGCATGGCATTCTCCTGTTGGATCGCAATAGAGATCTCACCTTTCCTTCCGTCAGGGAATGCATGCTTTAAGGAGTTGGAGATAAGTTCGTTGACGATAAGGCCGACGGGAATCGCGGTGTTGATATCGACATTGATGTCCTGAATCCGGGTGTTGAGCAGAATCCCTGTCCCTTTCATTCCGTAGAACTGGAACAGGTTGTCTCCTAAAAACCGGATATAATTGTCAAGGTCAATTTTTGTGATGTCTGGTGACTGGTACAGTTTTTCATGGACATGCGACATTGCCCGGACCCGGTTCTGGCTCTCGCGTATTGCCTGCCGGATCTTCTCGTCCCCAATGTACCGGGACTGGAGGTTTAAGAGAGAGATGATGATCTGGAGGTTGTTTTTCACCCGGTGGTGGATCTCCCGGAGCAGGATCACTTTCTCGTCAAGCGATGCTTGTATCTGCACTTGGGCTTGTTTATGCTCCTCGATCTCCTTTTCAAGGTTCATATTCAGCACCTTGAGTTCGGCGGTGCGTTCTTGGATCTTTTGTTCCAGTTCTTCGTTTAAGTGCAGTAACTGTTCTTCCGCCTTCTTGAGTTCGGTGATATCTGTGAGGACTCCCTGGGAACCGGATACACTACCATTTACGAATATAGGTTGACTTGAACTGTTCAGCCACCGCTGTTCGCCGGATTTTGTCACAACCCTGAACTGGAATGATATGTTTTTACCCGTGCGGACCGTTTCGAATGCCTGCATCACCACGGGAAGGTAATCTTCGATAATAAAGACCGTAAAATTTTTTCCCATCACTTCGGATGGCGGGAAACCGGATATTTTTTCGACTGCCGGGCTGATGTACATGATCGTCCCGCAGTCATCCAGTGAATAGATTATTTCGTTGATATTTTCAACAAGGTTCCGGTATTTTTTTTCTGATGCATGAAGGGCTTCCTCAGCCCGCTGCTTCGCATCGATCAGATGCTGCCGTTCAAGTACATTCTGGATCTTTGCAATGACGTCATCGATATTGAGGGGTTTTGTGATATACCCTGCAGCGCCTTCGTTCAGGGCACGCACGGCATTTTCCATGGTGGCATTGCCGGTGATCATAATCACTGCCGTTTTGGGATGGATCTGTTTTATAGGGGTAATTAACCGGATTCCTTCGATATCCGGCAGGTTGATATCGAGAAGGACAACGGCAATCATTCTGCCTTCTGCTTTTTCAAGTCCCTCATGTCCGGTTCCTGCAGTGATTACCTCGAATCCTTTCTTTTTAAGTATAAGTGCCAGCGTCTTTCTGGTACCTTCATCGTCATCAATAACAAGGATCGCTTCTTTTGAGTCCATCCAGCTTCCTGCAATAGTTCATTTCAGCCTTTTCTTTTTCGAAATTTCCTTCACGACGGTCAGGAGCGATCTCATATCAAGGGGTTTATACAGTACCGTATATGCGGCTTCTTTCAGTGCTGTTTCAATCAGGGGGGCCATCTCCTGTCGGTATCCGGTTATCATGATAACGGTAATATCGGGATCATTTTTTTTCATTGCCAGGAATACCTGCAAACCATCGATGTCTGGCAGTTTCATGTCAATCAATGCAATTTCATGAGAGCGGTCCTGTGCCATCCGGATGGCATCTTTCCCGGAAAAGACCGCATCGACATTGTGGCCATGTCTCGTCAGTATATTTTTCAGCGTGATCGCGGTTGCCTCATCATCATCAACCACCAGGATGGTCAATCCCGGTTGTTTCCGGGTAACGTCCTCGATAGTAGTGATCACTTTTTCAAGGTCTATGGGTTTGTACAAGATACCCTGTGCGCCCAGATACAGCGCCTTTTCTATCAGGTCCTCGAGTGCATAGGCAGTCATCATCATGACAACTGCATCGGGCCTGATTTTCCTGATCCGCTCTAAGGTCTCAACACCGTCCATACCCGGCATCCTGATGTCCATGAATATCAGGTCGAACGGGTGATTGCGGACCATCTCGATCGCTGACAGGCCGGAATTGGCAACGGTAACATCATATCCTTTTCGTTTCAGGACAAGACTCAAGGTTCTGCACAGGCTTTCATCATCGTCTACAATCAGGACACTTGTTTTTTCGTCCATGCTAATGCCCCTCCTCAATGCCGATCGGCAGCTTCACGGTAAAAGTGGTCCCCTTTCCGACCTCGCTTTGGACATCGATACTGCCATGGTGCGCTTTGACAATCGCTTTTATCACCACAAGCCCGAGCCCGATCCCTTTTGCCTTTGTGGTGAAGAGCGGCTCGAAGAGTTTTTTCATGTTCTCTTCCGGTATGCCGACACCGGTATCCCTGACTGAGACAACCACATGTCCGGTATCTGACAAATATGACGTAAGTGTCAGTTTTCCGCTGTCGGGCATGGCCTGCACTGCATTGGTGATGAGATTTGTGAAAACCTGAAGCAGTTTGTCGGGATCTGCCATGATTTCCGGGATTGTTTCATCCAGATTACTTGTCACGGTGATATTTGCCGGGATTGGATTGCGGGTGACCGTCTCGGAGATTACCTTGTTTACCGCAACTTTCCGCAGGGTCAGGATTGTCGGACGGGCGAAGTCGAGGAGACTGCTGATAATACATTCGGATCGGGCCACCTCCTTGTTAATGATTTCTATGGTATCCTTCACGTCGGGGTCAGGGTTTTCCAGTACCATGTTCAGGAAATACGCGGCGTTCTTGATGGCGCCCAGCGGGTTGCGCAGTTCGTGACCAACCCCGCCGGCAAGTTTTCCAAGCACAGCCAGTTTTTCCGTTTTTACGAGTTTGTCCTGTGCTTCCCGGAGGTTTTTTGTCCGTTCACTGACCATCTCTTCCAGTTTGTCTGAATATTTTTTGAGATCCGCTTCTGCCTGTTTCCGGTCGGTGATGTCATGGATGATGGAATAGAAGAGGGGTTTTCCCTTCACCCTTATCGGGCCGGAGTACACTTCGACGTTGCGCTTCTCTCCGCCGGCAAGGTAATGGGTGGAGAGGAAATGCTTCTCTTTTTTATCTTTAGCCCGCTGAAGGTCCCTGACAACGCTGTCTTTTGGCAGACGGTTCAGATCATAAATACCCATCGATGTCAACTGTTCCCGGGAATAACCATAATACCGGACGGCCGCATTGTTTGCATCAACGATTATACCGGTGTCCGGGTCGATCAGGAGCGAGACGGAGTAATTGTTATAAAAGAGCGCACTGTACTGCTCCTCGCTTTCCTTGAGTTCCTGCTGCGCCCTGACAAGCGGGGTGATATCTTCAAGCGTTTCAATCGCACCAATGACTTTTCCATCGGCATCGATAATCGGAGCGGCAATAAAATGGAGCCATTTTCCTGTCCTGTCTATGTGGGGGAAAAAGTCGGTTGCTTCGTATGCACCTTCCACTACTTCCGATTTTTTAACCTTGTCTTTGTACAGTTCCGGGATTTTATCAACTGCCCCGTCGACAAGCAGGTCGGCCATGCAGGGCCGTTCTGTATCGTAAAACGCTCTCCACTGCTGGTTTGTGCCGATTACATCCTTCGCTTTTATCCCGCTTGTCTCTTCAAGTGCCTTGTTCCATGAGATCACGCGGTGACCGGTGTCTATGACAAATTTCGGGATCGGGGAACTCTGGAGGATTACGTTCAGCTTGGTCTCGCTCTCCCTCAGGGCTTCTTCTGCCCGTTTCCGGTCGGTAATGTCATGGATGATCGAGTAAAAGAGCGTCTTACCCTTTACTGTGATCGGGCCTGAATAGACCTCCACGTTACGGCATTCCCCGTTTGCAAGGTAATGCACTGACGTAAAATGTTTCTCCCTCTCTTTTTTTGCAGCCGAGAGGTCACGTAAAACCTTGTCCGCCGGAAGCCTGTTGAGGTCAAAGATCCGCATTGTGATCAGCTGTTCCCGACTGTATCCGTAATATTTGCAGGCAGCAGAGTTTACATCTGTAATCATACCGGTATCCGGATCGATGAGTAAAGAAACCGAGTGGGTATTAAAGAAAAGCGCATTGTATCGCGCTTCACTCTCTTTCAGTATCTCTTTCAGTGCCTCTTCAGCCCGTCTCCGATCTGTGATATCACGCGCAGCTGCAAAAACCCCTGTCACGTTACCGGATTCATCTCTGTAAACTGACGCATTATAGAGAACCGGGGTCAGGAGACCATCCTTATGGCGGATTTCCAATTCATAATCACGCACAATCCCCTCTTTGAATACTTTTTCGTATCCTTCCCTTGCCTTTTTCGGCTCAGTGAAATAATATGAGAAGTCGGACCCTACCAGATTGTCCCGTGAATATCCGGTGATTTTCTCGGTCGCCGCATTCACATCGCTTATTTTCCCATCTGGATCTATAGTCACGAGAGGATCGAGACTCGCTTCGATCAGGTTCCTGTGATAGGCGCTTGCCCATCGCAATGCTTCTTCCGCTTTCTTTCGTTCGGTAATTTGTTCATCCCGTTTGGCTTTTGCAATCCCGGTAATGTCCCGCCCGATGGCAATTGCCCGGTAATCGCCACCGTATTCAATCTGCCGGGTGTTCCAGGATATGACCCGCTGCTCGCCGGCTTTTGTGACAATCGTTGTTTCGAGGTTCTCAAAATACTGGTTTTTTGTGATGATGTCAGTGATCCGGTGGGTGATTCTGCGCCGGTAGTCTGCATCCGGATAGAGCCGTTTCCATACATCGCGGCTGCCTATGACATCGTTCCGGGAATACCCGGTAATCGATTCTGCAGCCCTGTTCCACACCAGGACTTTACCTTGGGGATCAAGAACGACAATGAGATCGTTGGCATTTTCTATGATATCTGTTTCAATACATCCCGGATGATTCATATTCTTTTCTGCCATCAGATTCCGTTCCGTATTTTTTACCTGTATGACAATATATCAAATAAGTAAATATAAATTTCCCTGAAAAAAAAAGGATTTAACGGGATCTCAATGGAACCCTGAATGAAGAGCGTACATGACATTCTGTCATTCCCTGCCAACAAACCGGTACCCACCCTCCGGTACGAGAATCTCGAATCTCGCACCCTTACCGGGTTCACCGTTCTCGACGATAGAAAGACCGGTGATCGCTAAGATCTCGCGGGACAGGTTGAGCCCAAACCCTGTATGTTTAAAATATTCGGTTAAAGATGGCCTTTTTCAGTGTCACCGGGACACCCACTCCATCATCGTCGCAGATGATCGTGATGTTCCTGTTGTGCCGTTCGCACCAGAACGTAATCTGAGTGATGGTCTCACCATGACGCAGGGCGTTGTCGACAAGATTGTAAAAAACCTTGGGGAGAAGGGGGTCTGCATAGATCTCTACGGGAGCTTGATCAACAGTGACAGCGACATGACCAGTATTAATGTCTTTTATCGCGTCACGCACAGACAGACCCACAAGACCCACATCCTGCCAGACCGGGGTTTTTATACCAACATCCTGATAATCACGGGTATAGGAGTTACGCAATCATAGAATCAAATAGAAAGATCTTTATATATAAAAAGCAGAATATATTTCGTGGTCAAGAAGAAACAGATTTTTGATGAGGATTACATCAATTTCCTTACTGCTATCGCGAATAATCCATCCTGCGTAAAAGCGGCTGATTGCTATTCCGACAGTGGAATGGTAGTTTCTCATGATTTGGTTAACCGATTTCTTACAAGACAGCTCTTACACCAAGACACGTTGTGGAACGAGGTTAAACCATTTATTGAGAAGAGAAACGGTTGGTTAATCCTGGATGACACCGTGATTGATAAATTTACCCACTCTTTTCGCTGAAGAGCCTTATATTTCAATAAAGGATCGTGTCACTTCCAACTTTTGTTTCAAAATTTGGAAATAATAGAGGTCGTTGCACAGACCTTTTCAATTCTACATTTGTGTTAATTGTCCTCTAAAATATCGTAAAAAATTCATCAGAACACATACAGTTTTTTGCAAATTCTACTATTGGGTTAATTTTTTCGAACTGTGCAACAGCCTCAATAGATCGCTGAAAAAGAGTATAGGATACTGCACCCGGATACATCTTTTTGTCATAGTGTACAAGATACACAGCCAGTGCATTATCCCGCATCAATTGCGGATCGGAAACTGGGAGTAATTATTCCTTCTCCTTCACGACAATCACAAACGCTGTTCCCGCACTCCGGTCGAGGTCAATTGTTCCGTCCAGTTGTTCCACCAGGTTAACCACCAGCCGGAGCCCAAGCGATTGCGTACTTCTCATCCAGTCAAAGTCTTCTGGTATCCCGATCCCTGTGTCCCTGAAGGAAAGCACAAGGGTATCGGCTTTGCGGCGTCCTGCTATAGTGATCTCCCCTGTTGTACCTTTGGGAAACGCGTGCTTTATTGAGTTTGAGATGAGTTCGTTGATGATGAGGCTAAGGGGGATTGCAGATTCTATGGTAATTAGCAGGTCTTTCATTTCCACGTTCAACCGGATATGCTGAGGATCGACCTTATAGGACCTGAACAGGCTCGTTTTTAGAAATGTGCAGATTTCAGACAGCTCGATTCTGGAGATGTCATCGGCACGGCACATCCTCTCGTGGACATGTGCCATCGCCATGATGCGGTTCCGGAACTCTCCCATTGTTTCTAATAATTTCTGGTCTTTGATAATCCGGGACTGGAGGGCGATGAGACTTAAAATAATCTGGAGGTTGTTCCTGACCCGGTGGTGGATCTCACGAAGCAGGAGTTCTCTCTCGTCTAATGACTTCCGTACACTTTCCTCCGCCTGTGTTCGCTGGAAAACCTCATTCTCGAGCAGAATATTGATGTGTTCAAGTTCAGCCGTTCGTGAACAGACCTGCGATTCAAGTTCTTCATTGAACCGTTTCAGTAACATTTCCGCTTGTTTTCTGTCGGTAATACTACGTGATATCCCAATTACCTGAACAACAGACCCGTCAGGACCAAACTGGGGAACAAGCTGGGCATCAAGCCAGGTTACCTGGTCCGGGTTTTCGTGCCAGAATTTTAAGTCATAACGAACCGGTCTCTTTGTTGAGATAACCGTATCCAGATTTGCCCGTAATTCCTGTGCAATTTCGGGGCGATACAGACTTTCGAGGGATAACCCGACAATTTTTTCAGGGGGCATGCCTGTCAATGCAAACCCCCCGCTATTCACATACGTCACCACGCCCTCCGGACTCAACGTATAGATCGCATCATGTGCAGCGTCGGCGAGAATTCTATAACGTTCTTCGCTTTCATGCAACGCAGTCTCTGCCCGCTTGCGATCAGTAATGTTACGGAGCATAACGAGGGCTGCCGGAACACCCCCAAACTGGATCTTTTTCCCGGTCGATTCGACCCAGAGCTCCCGCCCGGTTGCGGTAATAATTTTGTATTGGGCGAGGCAGGCATCCCTGCCCTCCCCGACCGAGACAAAGTCGGCAAGAACCGCATCCCTTGATTCCGGTGCGACAAACTCCAGTGCATTCCTGCCAGTGAGAGCACGGGGATTATCAACCTCAACGAGCACTGCTGTGGCGTGGTTTGCGAAGAGCACAGTTCCCGAGAAGTCAAAGATCAGGATCGCTTCAAGTGCATTATCAATCAGCGCCCGGTACCGCATCTCGCTCTCCCGCAGCACGTCCTCCATCCGTTTGCGCTCGGTGATGTCAGTAAGCATGGCAAAAGTGCCGACTAATCTGTTTTCTTCTGCCAGCCACGGCGTGACTGAGGCAATAACCCAGAGCACCGAGCCGTCTTTACGGATGAATTTTTGTTCAAACCGGTCACTTTTTCCTTCCAGCCGCTCCCTGATGCGCCGGCTGTGTACCTCCATATCCCCGGCCGGCATAAATTCCTGTAGCTGTTTTCCTGTCATCTCCTGTAGCGTATAGCCAAACATCGCCGCAAGCCGGTTGTTGACAAATGTCGTCCGATAATCCCTGTCAATTATCCAGACTCCTTCGCCTGTCTGTTCGATCAGCCCCCGGTATTTTTCTTCACTTTTTCGGAGCGCCTCCTCCATCTGCTTCTGATCGGTGACATCATGTCCAATGGCGAGCAGTCCTTCAATGCTGCCATCAGCGTTTTTGAGCGTCTTGTCGTGCCACTCTATCAGCCGCTCGCGTCCGTCTCTGGTGATGATAGCATTAACATTGCCGCATGTCTGGATATCCCAAACGGCTTTTAAGAATAATGACCGGGTGCTTTCCTGAATGTGAGATGGCAGGAACGTCTCAAACCAGTCTTTGCCCTTCACCTCCTCCAGAATATAACCGGAAATCTCCTCCATGTAGGGATTCAGATAGACGATATGTCCCTTCATGTCAAGAACCATGATAATTGCCTGCGCAGTCCCGACTACGCTATCAGCGAAATCCCGTTCTTTGCGGAGTGCCTCTTCTGCCAGCTTGCGCTCGGTGATGTCGCGGATGATGACCAGATCGGCGGGTTGCCCGTGCCAGAATGTCTTTGCAGCGGTAAACTCTATTGGTACACTCTTCCCGTCTTTGTGGATGATTAAGGTTTCATACTGTTGCGGAATATCCTCCCCCGCAAGTCTTTTTCTGAACATTTCCATAAGGTTCTTTACTTCATCGGGAGCCGCCAAATCCATAATGCTGGTTTTTAACAATTCGGCAACACTGTAACCTGTTATTTCACCTGCCCGTATGTTAGCGTAAGTATAGGCTCCGTCAGCCACGGACACGAGGATCCCATCATTGGCGTTCTCGGCCAGTGCTTTAAAGGTCTCCTCGCTCTCTTTCAGTTTCCGGTCGAGCGCATGCTTGTACAGCGCCATCTCGATGGTGGCATTAAGTTCACGGTTTTGGGCGGGTTTTACGATATAGCCGTACGGTTCTGTGAGTCGTGCCTGCTTAAGGCGCAGGTCATCGGTATAGGCAGTGAGGTATATGACGGGGATGTCTGCGATTGCCCGTATCTTCTCTGCGGCGACAATCCCATTCATCTCCCCGATCAATACGATGTCCATGAGTACAAGATCGGGTTTCTGGGTTTTTACCGCTCGGATCGCGTCCTCACCGGTGGCAACCGGTTCCAGCACCGTGTAGCCGAGCGAGGAGAGGGCATGAACCAAGCTTGCTGCAATGAGGGCTTCGTCTTCAACTATGAGGATACGGTACTTATTCATCGGTATGACGCTCCTTAACTGCCGGTTCCGGGAACCGGATAGTATACGCAGTTCCTCTCGCAGTGCTGATCTCAAGACTCCCTCTCAGCTGGTGCTTCACAATGAACATGATCAGGTACCGCCCGAGCGAGTGGGTCATGGTGACATCGATCCCTTCCGGCATCCCTGTGCCGTTATCTGCAATCATGAGACGATAATTGATGCCCTCGCGGTGCAGGGTGAGTGCAATGGTGCAGGGTTCCCCGCGCTGATCGTTGCAGGAGAAGGTGCCGGGGAAGGCATATTTCAGCGCGTTTGTCACAATCTCGCTCATGACCAGTCCGCAGGGGATGGCAGTCTCGATGGGCATCGTGATATCTCCCATATCAATCCTGCACCGGATATCGACCCCGATCCCATGCACCTGGAACAGGTAACGGGTCAGGTTTTCCGTATAGCCGGCAATATTGATGTGGGTGAGATCTTTTGTATGGAAGAGCGATTCATGGACAAGGGCCATGCTACGGACCCGGGTCTCGAGATTTTTTAAGTGGGAGATATACACCGGATCGGAAATAGTGCTGATCTGGAGGTCGATGAGGGACAAGATCCCGGTAAGATTGTTCTTCACCCGGTGGTGGATCTCCCACAGGAGGATTTCTTTCTCTGCAAGGGAAGCTCTGATCGCCTCTTCTGCCAGCTTGCGGTCGGTGATGTCCTCAAGAGTCTCCACCGCCCCTATGATATTTCCTTCTGTATCCCTGATCGGTGCTGCAGTGATATACAACCATGTCCCGGCCGTTCCCAGGTTCGGGAAGAAGTCTGTTGCTTCGTATGCACCTTCAATAAATTTTGATGGACTGCACTTCACATCATACCACTGGGGAATTTTCTCGATAGAACCATCGACCAGAAGGTCTGCCATACAGGGGCGTTCATGGGGGTAGAATGCTCTCCACTGCTGGTTTGTACCGACAACCTCCGATGCCTTGATACCACTGTGCTCTTCGAGCGCTTTATTCCAGTAGAGGATACAGTGGTTTTTATCAATCACAAATTTCGGAATTGGAGAACCATGTACGACAGCATGTAACCGTGTTTCACTTTCGAGAAGAGCCCGTCCGGCTTCCTTTTGCTTTGTATTATCACGCCCGACCGACTGGTACTCAGCAACCTCACCGTCCGCATTGAAGATCGCCCGGTCGCTCCACCGCTGCCAGCGGGTGCTGCCGTCAGGCATGATGATCCGCTGGTCGATATTCATCACGGGATTTTGTGGAGTCAATGAGGCAATATGTCGCGCAACAATTTCCCGGTCTTCCGGATGGAGTACTGGTTTGAACCGGTGCCCGATGATCTCCTCCCGTTTCTTATCGAAATACCGGCAATATGCATCATTGACAAAGATATGCGTTCCATCCGGAAGGAACCGGCAGACGAACTCGGTCTGGTCCTCGACAACATTGCGGTACCGCTCCTCGCTTTCCCGCAGTGCTTCTTCCATCCGTTTGCGCTCGGTGATGTCCTCGATGTTCCCGTTATAATATATTACCTGACCGCTGTCATCACGGACGGCTTCTCCTGTATCCTGTACCCAGATAATCGTTCCGTCATACTTGCGGAACTGCACTTCGAAATCGCGCACTATCCCTTCACGCTCAATGAGAGCCAGCCACTGGTTTCGATTCCCGGGATCTAAATAGAGGTCAAAAACGCTGACCGCCAGCAGCGATTCGCGGTCCGGATAACCCAGCAAGCGTACAAGAGCCGGGTTGATGTCCAGAATCTGTCCCAACGGTGTAGTAAGGTAGCGACCCGTGGGAACACCTTCAAACAAGCTGCGGTACAGCTCCTCGCTCTCCCGCAACGCTTCCTCCGCCCGCCTGCGTTCGGTGATGTCACGTGATATCCCCAGCATCCTGACAAGACGGCCTTGTGCATCCCGGAGAAGGGTGACAGAATTCTCTACCCGTATCGTTGCACCGGTCTTACAGTACTCCTCGATCTCAAATAAGACGGTCCTGCCAAGGTCAGCCGTGCCCGAAGCCTCCAGCGCCATCTCCTGGTGGAAACGCTTCATCAACGATTCAAGAGACTCTGGTATCATCATCTCTTCAAGTGACTGTGACAACGTCTCCTCGATAGTGAATCCTTTCATCTTCTTTACCGACGGACTGATGTAATGCAGCTGCATATCCATATCGAAGATCCAGATGCTATCAGGGGTATTATCGGCGATGAGCCGGAACTTTTCTTCGCTCTCCCGCAGCGCCCCCTCCGCGTTATTATAGTCCTTAAGATTTGAGATCCAGGAATTCAGTTGTTTACCCGACGGGTTTTCTTTCACACGCTCTTTTGGCGGAACATAGTAAAAATTATTACAGACGCTGATCCCGATTATGGCAAACGGGTGCACCACGAGCACATCATGAAACTGTTCATTGGAAAAACAGCGCCGGTCGTACTGGCAGATGGCGAGAAATTTACTCCCTGTGATAAAGGTGTCCAACTTATTCTCATACTCCATCAGCAGTTCTGACCCGGGCAACCCGCGAAGCGCCCATGACATTTCAGCAGTCACCCTGAGTGCAGTATATCCTTCATCAAGTGCTTTCTGTGTATCAGATGAAAGGATTGATATCATCCCGTCAGGATCGAATACCCCCCTTTTCAGATAGGTATCAGAACTCGTAAGGATGGTGAACTGTCCTTTTTTCTGGTAATGTTCAACGTCGACACCGTCGCTTTTCAGATAATTGATAATGGGTCTGGGGTCTCTGGCATCGGCAATATAAACTACTTTTTCGTTCTGTTCGAGACCCCTGCGGAGAAACGGTGTGATAATATTCCGGTGCTCTTCGTCAGTATCATAGATACAACAGGCATGGTCACCGGGTTTTAAGTCGGTAACTGAATGTTCAGGAGGTTGAACTTTCGACATGGCAGCACGTCGGAATAATTATTTTTAGGATTGGGACGTGACTGAACGCAAACGGTATGTTAGTGATGGTGACCGATATTGTGCCCGGCGCCCGATATTTTTTCAGGAGGTATTAAGATCGATTGACAATCATTGAAGATGCTTCTTAACTTTCAATAATACTCCCTCAATCCAATTTACCCAAATTTGATGAATTAATACATTCGTTTAGGAAAGGATAATTCTTGTCATTTTGATTTTGTT
>JAUSBW010000139.1 GCA_030651815.1 Methanoregula sp. | reverse complement strand
GATTACTGAGGTTCCCAAAAAGGTTCGCGACCTTGCAAAAAAACTGGATTACTCCATGTTCCCTAATTGAACCCGAGTTCAGGCTTTGAGGGTACGGTCAAACCAGAGTGGTTAACCCGAGATGCATTTGCCTGTCTCCTTGACCGGATCTATGATGCAGGTTGTGAAAACCTCTTCAGACAGATTGCGTTAAAGGTGTATGATGTCTTTAAAATTCCTTTTCAAGCGATATTTCATGGAGATACGACAACGTTCGTCCTGTATGGGAAGTATAAGGATGCCGATCCTGACACCGATGATGTGGCCGCCCCGGCGTGTGGACATAGTAAAGAGGGAAAACCGAATCTCAAACAGGTGCTACTTGGTATGGTTACCGATCGACTTGGGATCCCTCTTCTCATTACAGTACGAAACGGTAATCAAAACGACTCAAAATGGAACCATGCCATCATCGATTCATTACGTGATCTGCTGAAGACAGCGACGACCACGGTAACCTACATCGCCGACTCCAAACTGACAACAGCACCCAATATCACAAAACTTATCAAAAATGGGTTTCAGTTTGTCTCTCTCTGTCCGGCAAACTTTGAAAAGAAACTCGCTGAACGCGTCATCCGATCTGCATACCACAAGAATGCTTGGGTGAATATCGGCACGTACCGGAAACCAAGGACGATCAAACTCGTTGAATACGAAGTGCAGGAATTTATCGAATCGGTTTGTGGCACAGTCTGCCGTCTTCTTGTTTTCCGGAGTAGTGAAAGTAAGAAGGAGGCAGTAAAGGCTCTGGATAAAGAGAAGAACGAGATACTAGGTTTGATCAAGGTGTCAACCGGAAAGGAATTCTTCTGTGAGGCTGATGCACAGAAAGAGATTACCACTTTACAGAAGAGCCTGAAGAACCGGATATGGACGGTGCAGTGTACGCTTGTCACCAAAGAGATTGAAATCGGGAAACGTCCTGTGGGGCGACCGCAAAAGAATCCCAAAAATCTCCCGAAATCATTGATCTGGAAGATCGAGGCGGGTGATTTGATCGTCAGGCAAGAGAAGTATGATCTGATGCACTGGCGGAATGAGTCGTTTGTGCTGATCACGGATGTAACGGCTGACCATACCTCGACAGTTGACATCCTTCGTCTCTATAAGGAACAGAAGACCGTTGAGGACAATTTCTCGGTGCTGAGACGACCTGCGATGGTCGATACACTCTTTCTGAAACTTCCAAAACGTATCGTGGCGCTGATAACACTGTTGTCGTTTGCTCTTCTGGTTCAAGTAGTAATTCGGATTCTCATCCAGAGAAATCTCGATGCTATGGAGGAAAAACCTGGAATTGACCACAACGGAAAGCCAATTGAGAGGATAGGATTGAAGAAGATCGTCCGGTTTTTAGGGTATTATACAGTTGTTTCAGAAGATGGGGAGCAGTATTATATCTGTAAGACACGGGTGCATAGACCACATCTGAAGACATGGCTGAAATTGTTGGAGATTGACATCGTGAGTTGATACCAGATTTTCTCTTGACAAGGTATAGATTGTGGGTGAGTGGATGCTGTCTCGACATGATGCGGGTATAGAGTCGAAGGGGGATCATGACATTGGATCATCAGATGGAGATAGTCTCTGGTTGTACAGGTTGGTGGGAGAGATCAATTGACAGGATGCCCGCGTTTGAGATTTTAACAAAAATTCAACGAAGATCTGGAAAAGGGTTCGCAAAGTGAGGTAATGACGCATCGAAAGCAACCTACACCTAAAAAGAACAAAAAACCCCGGGCATCGCCCCGGAAAATGAACACATTCAGACACCAGTTTGAACGAATCCTTCGAAGTTCAGAAGATTCCGCGAAGCGAACACCTCTACCCCTTCTCGTAATCGCGTCTTATCTGAACCGTCTTAACTTCATAGGAAACATCAATCGTAATGTACGATGGGATCCGGCCCAATGGAAATACAGTCCCGGGGTATTAGCCCAGCTTTTAGTAATCGCGACATTCATCCCTGCGAATAAAAAGACGGCATTAAGCCGGATTCATGAGGTTTATGCGGGTATGGACCTTGAACTATTAATCGGTGAACCCATAGATCCCGCAGAGTTGTCCGATAATCTCTTTGCAAGTATGTTGGAACGGTTCTGGGAAGCCGGGTGCGATAATATTCTGAGTACGATTGCCCTGACGGTACGTACAACATTTGATCTGCCTCCGAATTATATCCTCCACTCGGATACGACCTCACATGTATTGTATGGAGATTACGACTCATCCGAATCCGCTCCAGACCCGTATCGTATCCGTCCTGCACGCGGTCTTAGCAAATCTAAGCGGGGTGACCTAAAGCAGATCATGACCGGGATGGTAACGGATGGCGATGGATTGATACGGTTCTGTCATGTCCTTGACGGGAACACAGCTGACTGCGAATATAATCACATGATGATAAAAACTTTACAGGAAGTATATGGAAAAGAATTTTGTCGTTACACGTATATCGCCGATAGCAAACTGCTGAACAAGAAGAACCTGACCCAGATTTGCCTCGATGCAGAACCGGTCAAGATAATCTCCAAGATTCCGGAAAATTTTGCCGGAAAACTGGCATATAAAATTCGTATCCAGGCATATGAAAAACCTGAATGGCACCCTCTTGGGATCTGCTGCGAACATCCAGCCGGGAAACAAAAAGAACCAGAGTACTGGGTTCAGACGTATCAACGAGAAGTTTTTGGCATCCCCGTCTGGGTTCATATTTATAAAAATGGGGATGCAGAGCACAACCTGCAGGGAAAAATAAAAAAAGCTCGCGAATTGTACGAATCAGAACTCAAAAGTCTGACCGGAAAACAGTTCGCCTGTGAACCGGATGCAAACGCTGATCTGGCTGCTTTTGTTAAAAATCATTCGAAATCTTTCTTCTTGGTAAATTTATCTGTTGTTGCTACAGTCACAGAAAACAGTCCAGTTGGCAGGCCACCCAATGAACCCAAACCGAAAAAGATTGTGACTACCTGGTCCATCTGTGCAGTAGAAATCTCCCAGAATGAAGCAATAATTGAACGGCAGCGCCGGTCCGATGAATCGTTTTGTCTTTTGACGAACATTAACCCGGATACTATGTGCAGCAGGGACGTTCTGTTGAAGTATAAAGGTCAGCACAAAGTGGAAAATATGTTCAGTGTACTTAAGATGCCTCTCCTTGCGTCAACTCTCTTTCTCGAAAAACCGGAACGTATTGACTCCCAATTCGGTCATTTAATTCGCAAATGCAACAATGCATTAACTATGCCTGAATACTTAGTTTTATAACTAAGAATGTATAATATTCATTCATAATGAAGAACAGTACCATCAGTGAACGAGTTGATGACATCCCTGTCATCATATCCACCTTGCTGGGAATGAAACTGCCTCAAATTATCGATGAGAATTGTAAAAAACATGGAAACTGGTCAGGGCTATCGATCGGAGAAACATCAACGATCTGGATTGCTCACATAATAAGTACAACCAATCACCGGCTCATCCACGTACAGAACTGGGCAGAGACACATCTGAACACGTTGAGTTTGATGTTAGGGAAACCTGTCCGGAAGTATGATTTTACCGATGATCGACTTGCAATTATTCTGGAAAAATTTCACGATAGTGTCGTTTGGAATGCAATAGAACAAGGTCTGAATCAGGAAATTATCCGGGTCTATGACATTAAACCAACGACTGTCCGTATAGATTGCACAACAGTAAGTTCACACGCCATAGTTGATGATAATGGTCTCGTTCAATTTGGAAAATCAAAAGAACGACCGGATCTTCCCGCAATTAAAATACCATTAGCCACGCTCGATCCATTTGGTCTGCCCCTCCATATATCGACCATTAGCGGAAATCGGGCTGACGATCCCCAATACCTCCCCTTAATTCAAAAGGTACGTGAATCGTTAAAAATTCTCGGTCTTCTCTATATTGGCGACAAGAAAATGTGTGCAACAGCAACACGTGCAGATATAGCTGGTCACGGCGATTATTATCTCTGCCCACTTTCTGAAACCTTATACCCAGCTTCACGATTGGCAGAGAATGTACGAAACATCCAAAATTCTGAAATAAATCTGATTCCTGTCAGCCGAAAATATGCGAATGGAGAGGAGAAAATTATCGCACATGGCTTTGAAGTATCTGATGTGGTTACAGGTCTGTGTGATGGAAAAGAACTGACATGGACAGAACGGAGAGTAATCATCAATTCTGTTTCTTTTGCAACGTCGCAAAAAGAGTCACTTGATACCAGGATTCAGAAAGCGACAAACGAGATTTACCACTTAACAGACAGAGGACGAGGTAAAAAACCCCCGAAAACGCTCGATGACTGTAATGCAAAAGTTGCAGAGATCTTGGAAAACAGACATTTAACTGACCTGCTGATCGTTACCTACGATGTGCATGAGGAAGTAAAAGACATACGAGAATATCGAGATAATCCCGCAAGAACGGAAATTAAACAGACAATCAAGTGTCATGCAGCACTCAATCAAGAAGTGTATGATGAAATCTGCATGTTGCACGGATGGAGGGTATACGTTACGAACAAACCTCAAGAAGAATTCCCACTCGAACAGGTTGTGCTTGTATATCGGAATCAGTATATAATTGAGGATGTTTTTCATCGACTGAAAGGGAAGCCACTCTCATTGTATCCGATGGATCTCAATAGAGATGATCACATTGATGGTTTGGTAAAGATACTGTCCATCGCATTGCGAGGTCTCATTTGTATTGAAACAAAAGTTCACGACTCCTTGAAAAAGAAACAAGAAAAATTCACGGGAATTTATGCATACTCTCCCAAACATACGACAGAGCGACCCCGTGCTGAAAGACTTCTTGAAATTTTTAATGACATTACTCTAACCATCGCCATGATCGATGGAAAAACACGTGTATTGTTGACAAAACTTACCGATAAACAACTTAAAGTGTTGTCTTTACTGGATCTAAAAGAGAGCATTTATTCCAAGTTGGCTGATATTTTATGATTTGGAAAAATTATCACCGAATTGGGAGTATTGAAGCAATGATGACATTGTTGTATTTCAGTGTCTTGATGCATGGGATCCTGCAGCTGATATCCAGAACCCGTATTGCTACCTGCAAGGAACCCCCACGCTTGGGGCCAGAAGACCGGCCTCTTGTCCGCCCAAAAGCGGAGACTATGCTCAATATTCTGGCTTTGTTTGAGATGATTTCCACCGGAGATGAGATTTCGATTCGAAGCAAAATGACAAAAAGAAGAGTGCAATTGGATTTGATATTATATCTCGTTGATTTCGATCCTGGCGCGATCTGATCACTGTCCAAGATCACTGCGTGAGAAGTTCATTTAGCGTATGCCGTCGATAAAAGTGGACGGGGGTTGAGTATCGCTAGCTGAACGCATCGTTTTGCATTGTTCCAATTTTTTATATGTGATTCATAGTATGGCTGCTCATGGGGCGGTGGGTGAAATACCCATAATTATTGATGATTTCGGGAGAGGGTCGTGAATGGGAA
>JAUSBW010000138.1 GCA_030651815.1 Methanoregula sp. | reverse complement strand
ATGATATCTGTGAATGCTTCACCATCAGCGCCATCTTTTTTATCGTGGAATTCCTATAGTGTATAGCGCCTCATTGGCTTAGTTGGCAGAGCGGCTGACTTGTAATGAGCGGGTTCTGGGTTCAAATTATGGTTGGGGCTTATCGTCAAAGTCTGTTTTATTATTTCTATCACATTGAGAATATTTTTAGAAAAAATGGAGTCATTCTAAAAATGTGTCCCGTTCGTACGATGTTACTGGAAAAGATCCCACTGTAATGGAGTCCCCTTACAAATATTTACTAATGCCTTTTTCCCAAGTATCTCGTGGAAAAATTTTGGAGGGAGTCCATATCCAGGACGAATTGACCGGATATTCTTCTCAGTAAGCATTTCCCCTTCTGCGATATCCTCGACAGCAAACAAGGATCGTCGAAAAACCCTGCTTGCTTTTTCGTGTTCGGTCACTGAATAATTTACCGTTCCAAGTGCCCTTTCGGTCTCACGAATTGAATCAACCATTGTCTTGAACTCATGTGGTTCAAGTGAGAAACTGCTGTCAGGTCCCGGGGTATTTCTTGACAGGGTTAAGTGCTTCTCTACAATGCATGCACCGAGCGCTACCGCTGCAATGGGGGCGTTAATTCCCAAGGTATGATCGGAAAGTCCTACCGGTACGCAAAAAACATTTGCCATATCGGGAATGGTTTTAAGATTCATATCTTCGGGAAGTGCCGGGTAAGCACTTGTGCATTTCAGTAGTGCAATTTGCTCATTCCCCTCATTTCTGATCGCATTCACCGCTTCCTCAATTTCTGCAAGCGACGCCATACCGGTTGACAGGATTATCGGCTTACCAGTTCGGGCAATTTTTTGTATGAGGGGGATATCTACAATCTCGAATGAAGCAACTTTGTAAGCAGGGACATCCATCGATTCCAGGAACTCTACTGAACTTGAATCAAACGGGGTTGAGAAGAGATCCATACCAAGATCGTTGGCAATTTTTTTCAGGTTCGGTTGCCATTCCCATGGAGTATATGCTTCTTTATACAGCGAATAGAGATTTTTTCCTTCCCACTGGGTTCCTTTACCAATCTGAAAATAATTATTGTTACAATTGATAGTAAGTGTATCAGGAGTGTATGTCTGAATTTTTACGGCATCGGCTCCTGCTTCTTTCGCGGCTTTGATCAATGCGGCAGCCTGATTGAAATCCTGATTGTGGTTGGCAGATAATTCTGCAATTATGTATACAGGAAAGAGAGCCCCAATCTTTTTTTGCCCTAAGCGGATAGTCGAACTCATTTTCTCCCTCGAGTTTTTATTAAAAGATACGCATTTTGTCCGTTATGATCACGTAAGCCATGTTCTATATATCCCGCTTTAGTGAATGCTTTCCGGGATATTTCATTTCCGATTTTAATAAATGCTTTTACCTTTTCAATTCCCGTTTCAATAAAAAATTTTTCCGTGGCATCTTGGATCAGTGATGATCCAAGAGACATCCCACGATATTCAGGATCGACTAAAACAGATATTACAGCTTCTTTGGATTCAATCTGAAACCGCGCTTGGCCGAAAGGTTTGGCATTTTTATCTACGGCAATGTAATAAACCAAGTTAGGATCAATAAGAGCAGAAGAAAACCACTCCACATGACTTTCCAGAGAAATTGGCTGGGGGTTAAATGAAACTGAACGTACTAGTGGGTCATTAATCCATAACCATATTCGTTTGAAGTCGGATAACTCCACTTTTCTTAACTTTATACAATTATAAAAAATTGCA
>JAUSBW010000137.1 GCA_030651815.1 Methanoregula sp. | reverse complement strand
CCAGTACGATCATTACGACAAATCTCTCGTTTTCGGATTGGATCAAAATTTTTCATGACAAGAGCCTGACTGCTGCTATTCTTGACCGGATTACTCACCGTTCTGCCATTATTAACATGAATGGCGTGAGTTTCAGGAGACGATAGGTTGCGTGAGGTTTATCTGTTCCACAGCCTTTTGATTATATAGGGTGGATCAATTTCGGATTGGCGCTCTGGATCAATTTTGAGTTGGCGAAAACACAAATTTTTAAGATAATCGTTTTTAGGGTTATATATGGCAAACGGGGCGTTTTGCTGGGGATAGGCAAACGCTAATAGATGCTATTGGGAGGCAAAAGTCAGGGGGGCTGGATAGGTAGCACGGTCGCGGGGAAAAGAAGGGCTGTTTTGAGGCCCGGTCTTGATCCTCTCCGATTGTCTCTTGCAAAGATTTGTGCATGGTTCCGTTTCAACCTGACCATGAGAACTGCATCCTCACCTCCTAATCCGGGTCGTTTCCATACTCTGTTTGGCCTCCGGAATGGCCTTCCGGATGCACGACTTGCAAAAAAGAGTGAATTACGGCACAAATTTTTAAGATAATTGATTTTAGGAGTATATACGGCAAACGGGGCGTTTTGCTGGGGATAGACAAACGCTAATAGACGCTATTGGGAGGCAAAACGCGAGGTGTCTGGGGGGGTAGCACGGTCGCGGGGAAAAGAAGGGCTGTTTTTGGGGCTCACCCTGAATCACAGTGTTCATTTCTTTCCAAATTTACTCCGGGATCAATATCATTTTTTGCGGTGATTTTCAGCAGATCTTTTCTCTTCCGGATGCTCGATCATCGCCGGGTCCATGGAGAATAAGAGCGTGGAAAACGGACTCGACCCGCCGTCATAGGTGAAGAGGTGCGCTTCTTCACCTGTTGAAACCGCGGGAATAATGAACCGGAAGAATTCCCGGGAGTACTGCTCGTAGCTGAACCCCTCCTCTTGCATTGGCTGGTGGGATCATGACCTCAAGGATATCCGAAAATAATCCACCCCATGGCAAATCGAGTAATGGGGCGGATCAGGACTCTCTCTGATTGACGGACCTGGAGACGGATTGGGGGTCGTCGTCAGTTGCCCGGAACCGAGGGCACTGAGGAGCGCCGGGACAGATGGTCGGAGCGAGAAGCAGGAGAAGACCATGCATTTTTTACCGTAAAAGACCATCATCTTTTATCGGAACCATGACATCGGCTGCGGAGATCAGGGAAGTCCTGCGGAAATGCCTACCGGAGATCCGGGATAAATATGGCGTGACGTCAATTGGTATCTTCGGGTCCTATGCACGCGGAGAAGCATCTCCTACAAGTGATATCGATATCATTGTCGAATTCGATCGCCCTATCGGGTGGGAACTGGTTGAGCTCGCTGATTACCTTGAATCCTGCCTTCACCATAAGGTCGACCTCGTCATACGAAGATCCCTCCACCCGCTCATCCGGGATTCCATCCTCGCCGAGGTACAGTACGCATAACCGCATGGTCTCCCGTTTTGTATCTTTCAGAAATCCTCGCCTCGATGGAAAAGATCGAGCGTTACATCGCTGGACTATCCTACGAAGAGTTCATCCTTCGCGAGCGGACGGTCGATGCAGTTGAACGCAACATAGAGAAGATCGGTGAAGCCGCAGCAGCAATCCCGGACGAAATCAGGGACCGGCATCCCGAAGTGCCGTGGAAAACCATTGTGGGTTTGAGAAACAAGGTCATTCATCATTATTTTGCCGTTGATCACGAAGTTATCTGGCAGATTGTCACGAAGAATATCCCGGCAACCCGGGGGAAGATTGCCGAGATACTCCGGGAATATTCCCGCTAACGGGTGCCGGGCATTTGTCCGGCGGCGTTCTGCCTCCATGCCATTCGCGATTGGGGCGGACCCGGCCTCTCTTTTGATTGACGGACCCGGAACTGGATTGAGATGGGGCCGTCGTTAATTGCCGGAACCTTCGGCACTGAGGAGTTGTGGTACGGACGGGTCGGGACGACCGCGATAATGGCCGGGCTGGTGCTGGCCCGGGTGGTGGACCCGGTGACAGCTCAGCAGGTGGTTAGGTTGATTACGGGGATGGGGGGATAAGACGATTTCTCTTCTCATTTCTCCTTTGTCGGAGACACCTGAAATATGGGGTCAGGACCCTGAGGGCAAATAAGCCCTATACGGGCTCCTTTTCCTCCCTTGGTACTCCGGTCAATACCGTAAAACCCCGATAATTCCTTCTTTTCTGTTCCTGTGGAAAATACGCCCATTTTACGCTCTGTTTACCAAAATACTGGCGGAATGCACCTCGCCCATCGCCCACCAAAGGCCTTAAAATCGATGCGATTTTCGCCACCTAGTTTACCCCATCCGGACCCCGAAAACCCTACCGGAATGCCAATATGAGGGTCATTTTTTTCAAGGGATGGAGAAAAAATGAGATAATAAAACGTATGAAAATAATCAGTCGGAAAATTTTCAGCAATACAAAGAGCACAACAAAAATAAAAAAACCTGACCTGTTCCCGTAGTTCAGGTTTTCACAATCCAATTGAATTGCCGGAAAAATAGTTCTGCAAAAACACCACGGATTCCTGGTTGAGACAATATTTTTGTTGTCGGCCATATTTTTGTATCGAGACGATCCCCTCATGATATAACCATTTCATATGCCATGCAACTGAGGGATTGGATATGTCAAGGAAGTTGCTGAGTTCAGCCTGGGTGGCCGGTGCATCAAGCAGAACATGAAGAATAGTAATCTTCCGTTCATTATTCAACGATGACAGGATTTTTTGTTCAAGTTCTGAATATTTTCCATCGTTCTCGAAATACCGTGTATGACCCGAACTCCGGGTGGTAAGAATTGTATGGGTCTGTGCCAGTATTTCCAGGTGATACGAGAGCGTGCCGCAATTGGTGCCGGTCTCCCGTTCCAGTTCCCGGTAGTGGATGCCGGGACGATTCTGTATCCATGAAAAAATCCGTTTCCGTTCACGACAATCAAGTACATTCTCGGTGGATATCTGGCGGAAACCCATCCATATCCCGAATCCCACGCACCAGTAAATCAGAAAATTCGCCGGCTTCATAAGTGCTGGCGAGATCAGGTAGATTGTGTGAAAGATAATTGCCTGCGGCGGCGGCTGCCAGAAGGGGATTGCCTCATTAACGGGTTTCATACCGAAAAGGGGGATGTAAACGTACTCAAGGATGACTAACGCAATCAAAATTCCCAGAACGATAGTGGTCAGGGTTTTTTTGTATTCCATTCGGCACATTCCTGCATTAAGAGAGAAGACACTCGTGGAATTCCTGTCTCGATAGTATATCCATATCGGGTTATAGAAGTTCGGTTATATCATTCATAAAGATTCTGTGTCAATCCTCTCAGGGTCAAGGGTTAGAGATTTGTCACAGAAATCGTTTAAGAACCCTCAGCAATCTGATCCTTATCATAAAACGGACGGCGCGAAAAAATGAAATCCCTTAAAAAATGTACAGCAATTCTGCTCGTACTCCTGATATTCATTGTCGGACTGGTTGCAGCATCCACGACCTTCATATCGAGCGGCCAGCAAACCCTCGCAAAAGGCGACTCATTCACGATCACCGGAACGGGTGCAACCAATGGTTTGATCGCAGTATGGATAATCGGAAGAGATTACTTTACCGTAAAAACTGCGAACCCGGACCAGGAAGGGAATTATTCGTTCATCTTAAATCCGGAAGAGACCGGGCAATTTTCCAGCGGTCAATATGCTTTTGTGATTCAGGATCCTGGGGCAAACAAAATGATGGATATAAAATCCCGGGTAGCGGATAACGGAAATATTACTTTCCAGAACGGGGGGACCGCCATCGCAGATATCGGGCCAAAGCAGGGTATCAGGACAAACGCAGAGCCGGTTGTCAGAATTCTCCAGACCAGCATAACGCTTTGGGGGGTTGACGATATCCTGACACCGTATTATTTCATTGTCGAAGAACCATCAGTCCATTTTGATCAGAAATCCAGTGCAAACCCGGACGGTCAGCTGCCCAACCTGAATGCCGGCGAACGCATCACCATCAGCGGGACAACGAACATGGGCGTGGAAAATCCCCTGCATGCCGATATCCGGAACCTCGAAACCAATACCCTCATCACCTCGAAGACGATACCGGTGATTGCAGGCAGCGATACAAACCGCTGGTCGTTCGATCTGGACACTGCCGGCTTTGCGCCGGGAGAGTATTTAGTGACCGTAGGCTGGATGAAATCCAATACAACCGGCACCGGATCCACGATATTCTCGGTTGTGGCAGTGTCTGGTCCAACGCTGGTACCCCAGAACAGCGGGACGTTGCGGACTGACGCGGGAGGAGCACTACCCATGCCGTTCATCATCGGGGGTGCGGCATTGTTGGGAATCGTCGCTCTCTTTGTCCTATCGCAGAGGAGGAAGACCTGATGATTCTAAAGGAGCGCGAGATGCACCTCCGGGTAAACCCGATTTCTGGCCAGCATACATTTCTATGGTTTTTCATCCTCATGGTGATGCTATTGGTATGTTGTGTTCCCGGTAGTGCAGCAGCCGATGAGATCGCACCCGGGACCAGCACGTTTGGCATCAGCAACCACACCGGCATCATCTGGCGATCAGCCCAGATCGACGGGGACCGGATCGTCTGGGCCGAGCGCACGCCCGGTATCGCAGAGTTACACAACATTTACCTCTACAATTTCACGACCGGTACTGAAACGCTCGTCTCGTCGGTGTTACAGGACGGCAAGGCCCGGAATGCCACCATGTGGGGCGAACACCCGGTGGCAATCTCCGGCAACCGGATTGTATGGACTACCGATATGGGCATCCGGCTGTATGATATCACGACGGGAAGACAGAGTACGCCTGTTGGAAATTCTGAGGATTTCAGGAACCATCTCGTGTATCACTACCCAGGAATCTCCGGAGACACCATTGCCTGGACACAGAAACCGGCAGGAGCGTCTCCCGCACCGGATATCATCGCATACAACCTGACCACCGGAAAAAAGATCGTCGTCTCACACGGTGCGTGGGATAAAACCGGCATCAGGATCGACGGTTCCCGGATTGTCTGGGAAGATTACCGGAATGACAGGACGGCCCGGGATATCTACCTCTATGATCTTGCAACTGGTGAAGAGCGTGTTATCTGCAACAGGACGGGCCCCCAGTCCGAACCTAAGATCTCGGGGAACCGCATCGTCTGGAGCGATCGCCGTGACCAGAACTTTGATGTGTACCTGTTCGATATTGCAACGGGTGAGGAAATGGTAATTGCCACCGGCATCAAAGAACAGGAGGCAGCGGATATCTCGGGCGATCGGATCATCTGGATGGAATGGCCATCCATGCTCCTCTACAATCCCTATGATGAAAGCAACCGGCTGATGATGTATGATATTTCAACCGGAAAGGAGTACCAGATTCTCAAAGATGTTCCCGGCATATTCGCACCGGTGTCCTCCGGGAACCGGATAATCTTCATGGATCTTGCGCACATTCCGGCCGACCAGCGAGATAACCCGCGGCAGGATCCTGTGCCGGAGATCTCACTGTTCACGGTCGATCCGAGTAGCTTTCCCTTATCAAAACCCACATTCGCAACGCAGGTAAATGCAACAGGTACCCCCTTGCGAGTCCCGGATGTAATTTCACCGGTTCGAACAGCCACACAGACTCCGGGTTTTGGTACCTTGTGTGCTCTGTCCGTTTTGGTCATAGGCATCCTCTTCATCCAGATAAGGAGGGACTAAATCTGCAAAATAAAAATAAAAGTTTAACTATTTTTATACCAAGTCTAAAAGGGAGCGCACATACTTGATACCAGAAAATTATCAAAGAATACAATTTTTTTTCTGTGTTCTGTTTGCTGCAATTCTCTTTATTCCGGTATGCGTGAGTGCTTCAGAACCATTGAATACTGCCTATCCGGTCTGGTCAGGACAGCTCGGTGAATTAACCACGGTAACTGATTCCTCTGATGATGGAACGTATTTTGTCGCCGGATCGGATACGGGACTTCTCCGTCTTTATGCTCTGGAAAGAAAAAGGATTCTCTGGACCTTTGAGAAACCGGAAAAATCCGTTATGGCGGTCTCAATGTCGGGCAATGGCGAATATATTGCAGCAGCGTTTTTTGATCCGTATCATCCTTCAGATGAAACCAGTGGAGAGATCCTGTATTTTAACCGCAGCGGAAATGTCCAGTGGGTATACTCCACAGGATCGACAGTCCATCGGGTCGCGGTATCCGAAAGCGGGAAAACGATCTTTGCTTCGGGAGATTCGAACTTCTATTCTTTCGATAATACCGGCAACCTGTTGGGGAAATATAAAACCGGTGGAACTATATGGGCGGTGGCTGCATCGGGAGATGGTAAAACCGGTGTGGCGGGATCCGGATATCCGGTTAGCGGCATATCCGTAATGGATACAAACGGGACGTTCCTCTGGAATTATTCAACCACGGAGAGAATGCGTACTGTTGATATCTCCGCAAACGGTGAGGCTGTTGTGGGAGCGGATTTTTACCGACTCTACTGGCTTGACCGGAAGGGAACCCTTGTCTGGCAATACACCAGCAGCCCACCCTTTACCCATGTGGCTATGTCATCGGATGGGGAGTACTGCGCAGCAGCGTCGCAGTATTATCTCAGGTTTTTTAACCGGACGGGCTCTCTCCTCTGGACGTACGAGGATTCCGGCTATGTGAACAGTGCAGATATATCTAAAAACGGGGATTTTGTGATCGCAGGAACTGAGAATGCAACATTGTTATTCGATAAATCCGGACAAATCCTCTGGAAGTTTAACAAGGGGGCATCTCATGTCTCTACTTCTCATGATGGCAACTATTTCATCGTCAGCAGTGCCGGAGAAATCAGTTCCCTGATCCGTGATACGGGTTCCGGTCCTGCACGGCAAAAAACCCCGGATAGCACCCCATCGCTCATCGAATCCACGAAAAACCAATCACTGGTACCTTCCCCACCACAACCTGTACCGATGTCGCTCTCAATCCCGTTCGCTGCACTGGGCATTTGTGCCGGTGCAGCCACATTCTTCAGGAGATTTACATGACCCCAGAATTTCGGAACATCCTGCTCGTCTTAGTGCTGGCAGTGCTGGTAATAATACCCATTGTGACCGGGGAAAACAATTCCACACCGTCTCCGACATGGAAATATAAGGATGTGCCCGAGCATCATATCCAGCCGGAATATTTTAAGGATGCAAAACCGCCGACTCCTCTTTCAGAATCGGAAATGATCAACATCATCATTTCCGGGCAGACGTTCGAGAGATTCGCCGGGGTAAAGCAACCTGGCATTCTTGCTGTTCCCATCTCGTATCTCGACTATTCGGCAAATTTTACCAATTCCACGTCGTCCCCAACATGGCATTATGAAAAAAACCTCGCGCCGGATGAGCCGGTCGCCATGATCCGTATGTCCGGTAAGATGTATGACCGCATGTTGTCGATGTCGGATGGGAAAAACCTGGAACTGCCTGTATCTGTGTACGTCCGGCAGTACAGCAACCTCACAAACCTTCACGCACAAATCGAACCTGACGGGATGTACCTGAAGGCTACGGCACTGGGTAGTGATGAAACAGGGACGAGACCGTCCCCGACGGTCCCGATTACGACCATGATAACTCCTCCCCGCACGCAACCCGCACCGATTTCTGCCATGATTACCCTTACTGTGATTATCTGTTTCCTGACCGGTGCAGGACTTAAAAAAAGAAAAGGGGATTAACGTGAATTTTTCTGACAATAAAAAATGGCATGGGTTCATCATCGCCGTCTTCCTTACCGGGTGCCTGATCTTTGGTTTGGGGATGCTCGGGATCGCGGGCTTCCCGGCACCCCTTTCATCATCTTCAGGGGATGCAGGATCCGCCGCTGCTTCTCCGGAATACAACCACTCGATCACCCTTGAAGTCCCGCTGCCGGCATCTTCCGCAACCTTCCCGCTCTACCGGGTGGCATCTGTGCAGAAATTTTCTGCCGGCACCGGCACATCCCTTACGGTGAAAAAGCAGATCCCGTTGCTGGAAGAAGCCCCCGGGTTGGCAGAAAAAGCTCTTGAAAAATACGGGGGACTTCCGGCTGATGCGGTACTTGAGAAAACCGAACAGGTGTTCATGAAAAAATACAATCTCAAGACCGGGACAGTCGAGGAACAATACCCCCAGTACACCCGGGTCGCGTACCGCCAGTATGTCAATGGCTCCATGGTCATGGGTTCAGGGATCGAGGTTTCGCTCGGAGAGGGTGGGGAACTTCTGGATATTTCGAAAGACTGGAGCACCCTTGTATATGCCGGTGAAATCCCGGTTATTACCGCAGAAGAGGCACTCGAAAAACTCAACCGACAGGATCTGCTCATTCCGCTCCAGTGCAGTATTCTTGATTATAACATAACCCGGGTGGAGTTCGGATACCATGTCGAGTCACATCTTCCCGATGCTTCAGCCCAACCGACGCCGCCAAACGTATGTACGCCCGTCTGGATCTTTTACGGGAAAAAACCGGGAACCGACAGCGAGCCATTCCCGCTGCTGGTCAATGCCACGAGGGGATGAATGATGAATATTCTGGACCCTGTTCATTGCAATGGCCGGGCTGGTGCTGGCGCAGCATGTGGTCGGGATGATTACGGGAATGTGTTAAATGTCCAGCGTATTACTAATTCATATGGAAAAAAGTATTGAAAAAAACTTATATCCATTAATATTGGGATTGGTGGCATTTGCAACCGGTGCAATATTGAGCTACCTCATAGAAGGGAAAATTAACTGGATACCTACTTTGGGACCCGCAATTGGTGTAACCATTGTAGCATTTTTTCTCTCTAGATCTAAATAATCGATCAATCATTTTGTAACGGTTGGTGCTGGCGCAGGTTGTAGACCCGGCGACAGCGAGAGAGGTCGTGAGGATTATTACGGGGATGGGGTGAAGACCACCCATTCGGACTTATTTTTATTGATTTTTTTAAATTACGGCTTTTCCCAAATAATGGAATATCCGCCCGCCCTCCTCAACAATCCCTGTGATGAAAGCAACCGTCTGATGATGGATGATCTTTCCTCCGGGAAAGAGTACCTGGTTCTTCATGATATTCCCGGCATGTTCGCACAGGAAATCTCCGTGAACCGGATCCTCTTCATGAACCTTGTCCACATTCCGGCTGGCGAGCGGGATATCCGGCGCGAGAAAACAGCAGAGGAAATTTCGCTGTTCACGCTCGATCCGGCGATTTTTTCCGTAGTTATCCCTGCAACCGTACCGGTGGATACGGAACGGTCGCCATGCCGGGGGATCCGGATGTGCCCCGACCCGCGTCCTCACCAATGCCTGCACCGGCTCCTGGTTTTGGTGTCTGTGGGGTTCTCTCCGCCCGGGTCATCGGCATCATCAGCATTCGAATGCGGACAGGATGACCCTGCCCGCTGGCAGACTGGACCGGGCCAGCCCCTGATAATTTTCAGGAATTAATAATCATGCGCATATTTATGCATAAAGAATCAAACCTGAAGTCTGAAGCAGCGGGGCAGAAAATTACGACGAAAAACCAGAGTGAATCACTGTGACGACGGATAAAAAATCCCTGGCGCTTGCTGCCACATCGGCAATATTCTTTTCAGTTTTTGGCATGTTTGTTCTAGTGTTCGTCGGGGGAATTTCCGGATCGCGCTTGGAAATTCCCTGGTTTGGATCCAATTATCTTGCAGCACTTCAGGGAGTTTTGGGGTTGATCTCTGCCTGTGGCTGCATATTCTTTCTCAGCCTTACCAAAAATCAGTCCCGGCTCTGGTACTTTGGAATTCCGCTGTGCATTACCCTCGCCGTAACTACCCTTTCATCGTTCCTCTCCCCTCTCCCTCTCAACCTGGACAGTATGCTCCTGAACCAGAATACCGGGCAAGCCGCACTCTTCCTGCTCGCCCCGTGCAGTGCTCTTTTCTTCTATTCGGAAAAACGGACGAACGACGGCGGTATGGGGCTCGTGATCATTTCACTCGTCGTCTGCATCCTGTCCGCACTCCTTCTCTACGGATTGATCTTCCCGCAGCAGTACGCCCCCGGCAGCAAAATCGGCGCCGGCCCGACAGCATCTGAACTCTACTTCTGGGTTTACTACATGCTCGGGTTACCCATTATCGGAGCGTTATTTCTTTCCCGTGCGTTTGGATTTCACCATCAGGATTCAGAACCCGGTAACCTCTCTGCGCAAAAACCAACGGAGACGCCATGACCGACGATGAAAAGCCGTTCACCTGTCCCCGGTGCGGATTTAAGGATAAAATCTTTCACCCCGTCTGTCCTGAGTGCGGACGCCCGTACTTCCGGAATTACATCGATACCCAGTTCTTCCCGCGTGACCCGAACCCCCAGGGAATCTATAAGGGAATGTTCTGGGCCCGGGTATTTCTTGTGTTGATGCTCTTCGGACTGGCGCTCGGGATTCTCGCGTCGTTTCACATTATCTAGGAGAAAAAATTCGTGAATCTTACCGACCGGAGACTTTGGGAAAAGATCGTGGTTGCCGCGAGCTGCGTAATTATCATTTCCTGTGTCGTCGTGCTTGTCGTCAGCCCGGGTCATCGTTTTTCTCCTGACACAGGCGAGTTGATATCAACCGATAGTACCGGGTGCAGCTGCTGATCGGAGGTAAAAACATGAAATTTCGTTCGATTTCTTTCATCGCACTTATTCTGGCAGCGATTGTCCTGATACCGGGCGCAGGTGCCGGGAACCAGACCATGGACACGATCAATTTTTTGGGTGTTAAGGATTGGAACCCTGACCACGAACGCGACCTTATCCATGGTTCCGACGTACCAGGTTCCTTCGTATCCAAGAAATTCCCCGGGGTCTGCAAAGAAATTCTGTGCATCGCGAACGATCCGGCTTGCATCCGGAGTGGCATTCCCCGGGTGGCCGTTTTTGTACCATGAAATTACCTGCCCGGAAGCAACCCCGGTACTCACATTGAGACAACTCTCACCAATCCACACATCCCCGCCAGGCTGTACCGGAGGAAGGTAACCATCGCAGGATTCTGTCCGGACCGGCGTGATTGCAGCTCCCGGGTTATTCCGGTATCCGGCATCATACTCACCGGCTCTCTGGTTGCACTCCGCAGCCTCCGCCGTTTTTCCCGAGTCCCTGAGCGTTATACACTTCACGGACCAGGTTCCCGCATCCCCGTAATTGATCGCAAGGGCCCGGTCATAGTTATTGATCGCTTCTTCATAGCGCTTCATGTTGTGAAGGGCAACTCCCTTCGCTATCCATGCCTCTGAAAAATTCCGGTCGATTGCGAGGGCTGCATCAAAAAAAGCCAGCGACTCGTTGTACCGGGCATACTGCGTCGAGTACGTCAGCCCTTCGAGGAACAATTCCTTTGCCTCGGGTGAGGTTGTTGATATCTCGTCGGTTTTGAATGCGATAGCGAGCGCCGATCCTCCGCTATGTACCGATGGGTCTCCAGGAGCCGGGGGTAGCGGGTTCGTGGTTTGGGAAACACAACCGGCAATCAGGATGAGAGATACGAAGAGTATACTGAGAAAAATCATCTGCCTCATGATGGAGTATCAGGATTCAGGAAGATTATATCTTGTGCTTTTCGCCACTTCGGTTTGAATTCACTCCGTCATCTCCACGACCAGAGAGGGTCTCCCGGGAGGGAGTTCTCCGACGGAGGCGTCCGGGAGCGACCGGGAAACGAGAGGCTGCGTCATCGGTAACCTTCCCGGCAAAATCGGGTCAGGAAAAAAACATGCAGCCAAAGCCATCATACCAGAGCAATGATTTTTTTTACTCCACAACAATTTTTTGTTTTGTTTCAGATCGACAGCAGAGTTCAAAAAATTTTTAATAAAATTACCGGGAGCGCTTGTACGGGCGGGGTGGGACGCATGCGTGTTGGGGAGGACCCGGACTCTCTTTGATTGACGGACCCGGGACCGGATTGGGAGGAGGCCGTCGTCAATTGCCGGGACCGAGGGCACTGAGGAACGCCGGTATGGCCTGGCCGTCTGTTGTCTCGGTGAATCAGATCTCGCGACTTCGCGTCGATTCCGGAGAGATAATTATGGATGAAAACCCACTTTCACCCAGCACAGGAAGCAACAATTTATAATCCGAGGATATTGAATATACAATACTTATATTAATTTCAACGAGCGAGCCAATGCAGAACGAAAGCTGCCAAATTAGAATCTATATCAAATCTAAAAATGAAGATAGCAAAGATGTCCCTATAACTCTTATTGCATCCTATTTTCAAAATCTTCAAAATATTCTATACCAAATTTGTGAAGATATTAATGAGGACGATTGCCGGCATGCTGGTAGATATCCCGGGTTTATTGTAGAAAATTGCGAACTTGTTTTAAAGAAAATGACTATTAACAGCAGCGATGCAGTCGTTGGTCTTAGTCAAACTCAAACTTCACTCCCGTTTCCTGATATAGGAAAAACATTAGGAGAGAGAGCCATACTAAAAACAAATGACGTTTTTGAGATTGTTCGACAGAGAGATAATATTTATCCGGATCTTTCTCCAGTAATCTTAGATGAAGGCAGACGATACCATATTCTGTCAGAGGTTGATGAAATATGGCCAGACGAAAATTCAAAATATGAGGTTAAAATTGGTATTGGCAAAATAGATGATAAGAATCTTCTCGAGTTGAATCCAAAGAGAAAACCGAAAATCAAACAAGCTTTGGAACGAGAGATAACCCAATCAGAAAGAACAATTTCTGGTAGATTAGTAGAATTAAACGTTACCAAAAAACATTCTTGTCAGATTGAAACACCCGATGGAAAGATCTTTTGTAAATATAAACCTGAGATTGAAGATGTTGTAAAATCCAATACGGGAAACTTTGTGTCCATTTCTGGCATGATGGCGGATGCAAATACTATTTTGCTCGAATCGGAATTGGCGATAAAGGGCATTAAAACAATTTCCATCCAGCAAATTAAAATTGACGATAAATTTGTCGATTTAAAATCTGATGTCGTTCTTGACGTAAATTACGATAAGATCGAAAGCAAATATATTGTCGATAGCAAAGCGTTCAACATTTTTGCAATTAATAGCGTTTTTAATCTAGCTATTGACGATATTCAGGAACAAATGGGTATGTTGTGGAAGGGCTACGTACACGAAGATGTCTCCAATTTAACCAAGTCTGCAATAGAGTTTAGGAAAGTCCTTAAAAAATTAATTGGAGAGTGAAAATGGTTTCCCTTAAAGGCCAAAAAGCACATCGTTCTTTCCTAAAAAAGGGGTTCAAAGATGAACGAGATAAAAAACATATCTTCTATTATTTTTACTTTAACGGGAAAAAATCCACAATCTATACAAAAATGAGTCACAATCCTGGCGATCTTAATGATTATCTTATAGGTCGAATGGCAGATCAGCTCAAACTAGAAAAAAATGATTTTGTTGAACTGGTGAAATGTCCTCTTTTGGAAGAAAATTTGATTGAAATCTATAAACAAAAAAGGCTGATTTGAAGACTCAGGACCGGGTCGGATTAGATTCATCGTCATTCTCCAGAACCGAGAGGGCACTGAGTATTGGCTGATACGGATGGGTCGGGAGCGTGCGGTGGGGCGGACCCGTCCTCTCTTTTGATTAACGGACCCGGAACCGGATTTAGTACCGGACCCGTCGTCAATTGCCGGAACCGAGGGCACTGAGGAACCCGCCAATATCTGTCTTTCCAACCTATAGAGAGACGAACGAATTAATTTTACAGAAAGGGAAAATCTTTGATTACTGATTAGGTAGGAATTAATAGTAGATACTTTCAAAGACAGACAATAGGACTCTCATCATGTCAGAAAAGGGAGAGGAGAAGGGGCAAAGGGATCGTAAACATTCCTCCAGACCTCAGATCTCCGTTAGCCGTAATATTCTTCACTGGGCGGTGACTCGATCGGGTAGAGGTATTGCCGATTTACAAAGTACCTTTCCCAAATTATCAATGTGGCTGAAAGGCGAAAGTCTGACACTTCATGAGGTAGAAAGCCTTGCGAAGGAGACCTCCACACCACTAGGGTTTTTCTTTCTCCAGGAACCTCCACAAGAACGATTATCCATTCCACACTTCCGAACTTTGAAAAATCATATCCTGGAACAGCCCCCAAGTCCGGACTTAATCGAGACTATCCAGACAATGGAGCAGCGACAGAAATGGATGAGTGAAAATCTCGTCGAACAAGGTCAAAGTCGTCTCAGTTTTATCGGTTCAGCAAGTACCGATGATTCCCCGGAAAGCATAGCAATTGAAATACGGCATGCATTGGGCCTTAAAGAGATGTGGGCGGCAGAGCAGCCGAATTGGATGAAAGCATTACAAGAGCTACGGAAAAGAATGGAGGATATTGGTATCCTCGTAGTCGTAACTGGAATGGTTGGGACGAATACGCATCGTAAATTGGATGTATATGAGTTTCGAGGTTTTGTCCTCGTGGATGAATATGCACCATTGGTATTTGTAAATAATGCCGATGGAAAAGCGGCACAGATGTTTACTTTGGCGCATGAACTTGCGCATATCTGGTTTGGAAAGAGTGCAATCTTCGATTTAGCGGGACTCCAACCAGCTGATGATGATATCGAAAGGGCGAGTAATCGCGTAGCGGCTGAATTTTTAGTTCCAGAAAAAAAGCTAAAACAATTCTGGCCAGTTGTAAAGAATTCGGCAGAGAGGTATCAGGATATTGCTCGTCATTTCAAGGTCAGTGAGATCGTTGGTGCATACAGGTTACTCAATCTTGGTCTTATTAACAAAGAAGATTTTGATACGTTTTACCAAGAATCTGAACATGAAAGGCAAGAAAATATTAAAACTCAAGAACGGGGAGGCAATTTTTATGATAACCAACGAGCAGCTATCGGTCGACGTTTCGCAGAAGCGGTTATTATAGCAACACGAGAAGGACGCCTTCTTTACCGGGATGCTTATAGATTAACCGGATTGTACGGTAATACTTTCGAAAGATTCGCAAAGGAACTCGGGATGGGCTGATCAAATGACCCCCCATCCGATTTTCCTTCTTGATGCAAATGTGTTCATTGAGGCAGCAAGACGATATTACGCTTTTCGTATTGCTCCTGGGTATTGGGATGGATTAATTCTTCATGCAGGGCGGGGACCCGTCAGATCGATAGTTGACACTCCCACGACTAAAGTCGAGGGATTCTCACTTCATCGACCAGAACTTACTCCGGCGGTCGATGCCGGAACAGAGGATCTAATTTCCATGAGCGCAAATTCGGGTGTGCCCCACCCTACTGATCCGGTTGAAGTA
>JAUSBW010000127.1 GCA_030651815.1 Methanoregula sp. | reverse complement strand
TCGTGGTGTTGGATATATTGATATTAAAATGGTTTTCAATGTCTTTTTGAATATCAATTGTACTTATTGATGGATTGTGTTCAAGCAATCCTTGCACATAATTTTTCATATTCTCTGAAAATTTTAAGTTATTGCCTTCAGCTCTCTGATCATACAAGCCCTCCGTACCTTTTGTTTCCAGAATTTTTTTGTAAATATAATACTGAGATTGACTGAATGGAGGACTGCCAGTTTTAAAGTATTGATTAACTGATAGTGAAGACACTTCGATATTTTTCAATACCTGAATGATTGAAGATACACGAGTCTGTTGACTCTGTAACATCATAATAATTTATCGTGGTTTAAGTATTTTAATCTTCTCTTACTTAACTTGCCGCATTTTTAGAAATAACCGAAACTCATGTAATACTGAACTCTCGCAAAGCGCAGGGGTGGGTAAAGGGAGGGGACGGGCACTGTCCCCTCCTTTATTCTAAACTAAAATCCGAAGGCAAGTGCATCCAGCATGAATTTACTTTTTTCTCGCCCCACTTCCTGATATATTTCAAGAAGTTCTGTATATGCGGTCGGGCCTCCAACAATATTCCAAAACTCTTGTCCAATAATTACAGACTGATCAAAGGGGGTGTAATTTATTGCAAAACTCCAGCGATAATCTTTCCGTGCTGTCCCATACGGATTATACGCCATTGCGAAATATGCTTGAACCTCCGGGCGGATTTTTTTTGTAAGTTGATGGATGCGTAAAATCCTCTGTGTAACTTCAAGGCATTGCCCTTTATTTGGCACTGGAGACTTCATTTCAAAAAAGTATTGAGTTCCTTCCTTTGTCCTGATGAATAAATCCGCTCGAACGGTTCTGGTGGCGAGATCATCCTTTCTTTCCGCTTTCTGGACAGCTTCGATCATCTGATCAAGAGTGGGCTTTTTTCCTTTTTCTTCGGCTGCATGCTCAAACCGTGCAACTTGATGCTCAATTTCATTTATCGCTTGAGTGCTGATCTCTCCGCTTATATCATATCCTCGCACAGCTTCCGGATGATGATCGAGTGCAATTAGCTTAGCACATTCTTCAAACGTCGTTCCAAGGGTCGTTGAAAAACTCCGCTCGAAGGCACTGATGCGCATGATTTGGACGGGGATAATTGCAGCATGGAAAGGTTTGATTTCTCCCTTACGAGATTCATGCGCCAAATACTGTGAAGGGGATTCGAAAACTGAAAACGTCTTATCTTTATATTCCCTTACGAGATTTTCAATAAATACTTCGAGATATGCTTTGATTTTCGTTCGGGTTATAGGTAGGATAGCCGGCATTTCATCACTTCAACATTTTTTCCATATAAAAATTGATTCGAAAAATTCACTTGATCGTCTTCCTGTACGGCGATTTACATGACGCTCAATTTTTCCTTCTTCTTCAACATTAAGCATTTCTGAGATACCACCATAGAGATTGCATCGATCACCAGCAATCACGATCATTCGCCCCCCTTTAGGCATTGATTTCGCAGCATTCGCAAAAACATCCGCGATATTTTTTTGGTACAATGCTTGGGCTTTCTTACTTGATCCGTTTATAGCAGCCCCTATCTCTTCTTCCCGTCGATCGATTAACCCAAGAAGGCGATAGGCATACGTGTGTTGTTCATGATAGTCGATTAGTCCAACATACGGAGGACTGGTAATAACACCATTGATTCGGGGAAATTTCACAAACCTACTGTCGCCATGAATAACTCGAACTTTGGCGTCTGTTCTGACTTCCGCAAATTCTTGGATTCTACGAACTGTATCAATACTGTATCGTTTTAAGAATTGAAACGCATCTGTAGTCGGTTGACAGGTCCTTCCATGTTTATAGCACCAGTACGGTTCGGTTTGCGGTTTTTTGGGGAAATCCAAATCAAAATGAGTTGTTAATCGAGCAGATCTTGCAGAACGAGAGAGAATAATTTTCAGTAGATCTTTGTATTGATAATCCCCCTGTTCAATGAAATGCCGATATGTTAGTAATTCATTGAGAGCTCGTGGTGCAAACCACATTTTGAGGTAATCATCGTCAAGTAGTTCCAGATCGGGTTTTTCAAGCGTATCTCCCCACAGGGTCTGTTGTTTACTATGTGCAAGAGTGGCATTTTTTATTCGGTCTAAAATATCATTCACTTCACGGCTGACCTCATTTAGATCATATTTTTCCGTTTTTACCTGACCGAGAAGGACATTGAATGCGGATATATCACAACCAATCGCATTGATACCAAGTTCATTCGCTTGAACAAGTGTTGTTCCTGAGCCACTAAACGGATCGAGAACCGTTTGGCCAGTTTTGAAATATTTTCTTAAGAAAATTTCAATTAATTGAGGGATGAATTTTCCAAGATATGGATGAAGTCGGTGAACGTGCTTTGTCCGTTCTCGTTCGGGTAAATCACGTTCACGCCAGTTTAGGTTGAGACTCTCTAGCGGTGTTTCAGAGGTTACAGTAGCAGGTATTGTTGGAATTGAATTTTCATGATAAACGGGTATTCGCCGTTCCTCATTTGTAAAGAGTCCACCCCCGTTGCTATGCATTTGATCCAATCACCGATCTCATTTTTTCTATCCAACCCGTCTTATCCGCCCCATCGCCTCTTTGAGCTTCTCAATGGAGGTTGCATACGAGAGCCGGATCCATCCCGGTGCATCGAACGCACTTCCGGGCGTTACGGCAACATGCCCTTTTTCGAGCCAGCGGTCGGCGATTTCCCTATCGTCACCGGCAACCTTGACAAATGCGTAGAAAGCGCCATCTGCAGGTGCCGTCTCGTATCCCATGAGGTTCAGCTCGGATATGATATATTTCCGCCGCCGGTCAAACTCGGTGCGCATGATTTCAACACACTGCTGATCGCCTCTGAGCGCCGCCACACCGCCCCACATCGCAAACGTGGTTGCCTGGCTGACGGAGTGCTGCTGCACCTTAGACATCTCGCGGATGATCTCAACCGGTGCCACGGCATACCCGAGTCGCCAGCCGGTCATCGCGTATGCCTTGGAGAACCCGTTAATGGTGATGGTGCGGTGCGCCATATCCCCGAGTGCCGCAAGGGAGATATGCTCTTTTCCGTACACGAGCTTTTCGTAGATCTCATCTGACATCGCGTAGATATCGTGATCCTCGCAGAGGTCAGCAACAAGCTGCATGGATTTTTTGTCAAACACTGCACCTGACGGGTTCGAGGGCGAGTTGACCACGATCATCTTGGTCTTCGCATTCACCCGCTCCAGCAGGGAGTCATCGAGCTGGAAGGTCTTTTGATTGACCGCATGCCTGACAATTTTCCCCCCGGCGATCTGCACGCAGGGTTCATAGGATACCCATGCGGGCGTGAGCAGAATAGTCTCATCGCCGGGATTTAAGATGGCCTCCATCGCCTCGTAGATCGCATCCTTGGCCCCGCACGCAACAATCACCTGTGAAGGAGTGCAGGGGAAATGATTCTCTTTCGTGATCTTCTCGCTTATGGCTGAGAGGAGTTCGGGAATACCGTTGCTCGGCGCGTAGTGCGTCTCGCCCCGGTTCAGCGCATCGATACAGGCATCCCTGATATGCCGGGGAGTATCGAAATCAGGCTCGCCAATCGACAGGCTGATGACATCGATGCCCTCCCGCTCCATCTTCTTGGCCTTGTCAGAGATCGCGATAGTCGCAGAGGGCGCGACGGCGGCAATCTTTTCCGAGAGCTGCCTCATTTCAATCGCTTGACAAGCTTGACGGCAGATTCCACGGCACGCTTTGCGTAATCGATCCGTTCATTCGCTTCGAGCCTGGTCATGCCGGGCCCGGATATGCCGAGGGTTACGGGCTTTCCAAACTCTAACGATAGGTCGATGATCTTCCGGGCTGCGTGCTGCACAACAATCTCATCGTGCTGCGTGTTGCCCTCGATTACGCATCCGATCGTGATGACTGCATCGACTTTTCCTGCCTGGAGCATCTTCTTGATCGCAAGCGGCATATCGTACGCTCCCGGCACATAGATACAATCTGTTACTTCAGCGCCGAGGAATGCGGCGTGTTCTCTTCCTTCAATCTCCATCATATACGTGATGTCACGGTTGAATTCCGCAACAACAAATCCCAGTTTTATTGGTTGTGTGTCACACATAGCTGATCATCTCTTTTTTATTGAACTTCATAAACCCGTAGCTCCGCAGTTTGCTCTAACGGCGGGCCGGGCCGGCATCCTCAAATCCCTGGCGCTGGCCGGTACCGGCTTCATTTTCCAGATCTCTCGGGCGAAGGATGAGTTTGATGGCATTGACCGCATGTTCGCGGGTGCGCTGCTCGGCAAGCCATGCAAGCTCCTTGCCATCCTTTGCCTCATCCTCGTGCACGAACACCTCAATGATGTGGGTGTTGGTCATGAGCTGGCAGGTGATGAGCCCCTGCGATGCCTCGTGGGCACAGAGCCGGTCTTTCTCTTTTCCGCCCGGCATCCCGAGTGCGATTACGATATCGCAACGGCGTTCCTCGATCAGTTTCTTGCAGGCAACAGGGAGATCCTTGATCCCCGGTACCGTTGTCCGCTCGATCGCCACGCTCGCATGCTTTTTGAGCTCGTCGATGGCGATCGCTCCCATGTTGACGCGTGAGAAGGTGGTATCGGCTATGCCAATCTTCATCCCAGCACCTCGCAGGCAGCAGCAACGCCATCGCCCTGCACCCTGAACCCGGACTTCTTCAGTGCGTGTTGCGTTGCGGCAAGCGTTGCAAGGATCTCCGGTGCGCTGACTGCACCCATGCTACCGATACGGAAGATCTTTCCCTTCAGGTGATCCTGCCCGCCGGCAATCACGATGCCCATCTTCCTGATGATCGCCCGCACCTCGTCATCCTTGACACCTTCAGGATATTCAACCGCAGTTACGGTTGTTGAATACCCGTGCTTCGCATCGATCTTCGGGAAGAGAGATAGACCCCATGCCTTTGCTGCGGCCTGCACTGCCCCTGACATCTTATGGTGGCGTGCGATCCGGGCTGCCAGACCTTCCTCTTCGATGATGAGGCAGGCTTCGCGGAGCGCCAGGAAGAGCGGGACTGCCGGGGTATAAGGCGTCTCCATCGGTGTTCCTGCGGCACTCTTTTTGTACGCGGCAAGGTCGAGATAATACGGCGGATTCTTGGAGAGCCGCTCCCATGCCCGGCTGCTCACCGAGACCATCGCAAGACCGGCAGGTGCGGCAAGGCACTTCTGTGAGCCGGTGATGGCGATATCGACGCCCCACTTGTCGGCTTCAACAGTATCGCCGCCGATGGAGGTGATGCCATCCATGATAAACAGGGCATCGTATTTCTTAGCGAGCCTGCCGACTTCCTGCGCCGGGTTTTTGATACCAACGGAAGTCTCGTTGTGCACGAGTGTGACCACTTGGGCACCCTGCTCCAGCCGGGCTTCCAGCGCCGCAAGGTCAAGGGGGGTTCCCCACTCGGATTTGATCTCGTGGGCTTTTCCGTAGCGCTGGCTGATCTTCAACAGCCGCTCTCCGAACTTCCCATTGACAAGGCAGGCAATCTCCTTGTCTTTTGCCACATTTGCAATCGCGGCTTCCATGCCGGCAGTGCCGGACCCGCTGATTACCATGAGATCGTTTGTCGTTCCAAAGGCGGTTTTAAGTACCCGCACACAATCGGCATACACGGCACCGAACTCGGCGCTGCGGTGGTTTATTGCCTGACGCATCATTGCATACCTGACCCGTTCCGGCATCGGTACCGGGCCCGGCATCATCAGGAGAGGTTCTTTTTCCATGTGGATCTGCTCATAGTATATCTATAAAGGCACAATATATCTTTGGATGGCAAGTATGGCTGACGTAGCTATCATCTCGGGATCCGCATCGGACGCAAGCATTACAGACAAGGTCAGGAAGGTCCTTGACGAGAACAAGGTTTCGTATGACGCTCAGATCATCTCCGCTCACCGCGATCCCGACAAGCTGGATGCGTATATCAAGACCAGCAATGCGAAAATTTTCATCGCGATTGCCGGCCTTTCCGCTGCGCTTCCCGGAGTGATTGCATCCAAGTCCGACAAACCGGTGATCGGTGTCCCGGTGAGCGGGACGCTGAACGGCATGGATGCACTCCTCTCGATCGCCCAGATGCCCAAAGGTGTTCCCGTAGCCTGTGTAGGTGTGGACAACGGGGAGAATGCGGCGTGGCTGGCGATCCGGATACTGAAATTAAAATAGGGATTATCAGGTTCGCCCCTTTTTGAATCACCTTTTTTTCAACAGATCAAGTCCTTTGGGTTCTGCATCACAAAGAACGTGTACCCGTAATACCGCTTGTACTTCCGGTACATCTCCACTTCGAGATCGCAGGAGTCAAGGAATGCCCCAAGAGTGGGATCGTTCCCATAAGTTTTCCTGAGCTCTGCCACACGAGCACGCATCGGGACAAGGTAGTTCTCCCACCAGCCGGCTTCCGGCAGCCGGTACGTTGCAACGGGCCGGAGCCCCTCCCTGTGGATCTGCTCCACCCGCTCTTGTTCGGACAGGAGCAAGTAACCCTGCGTTTCCCAGTACTGCATAAGTTCAGCAGGAGGATCTGCCTCAAAACAGACCGCGTCAGAAACCACAATCAACCCACCTTTCTTCACGAGCGCCAGGCCCGGAGGTCCTTTTCGAATCCCATGATGAAGATGGCCCCCTCGGACCAGATGAGATCGAACTGCCCCGGCTTAAATGGCAGGGTATCCATCGAGGCACACACGGCCCTGATCCGTCCCGTCATGCCATCCTTCTGAGCCCGTGCCTTGATGGCATCGATGAACGGCTGATGATTATCCACTGCCGTTATCGTGTTGGAGGTCAGGCCGGCAAGGTCCCTTGTCTGGGTACCTGAACCGCATCCAATATCGAGGATCTTCGCATTCCTGGGGAGGGGCGGGAGGTATGAATATGCTTTCCTTGTTGCACCCGTGCACCCGGGTCCCTGCCTTGGGAGGAACTCGAATACATGGTAAAAAAACTCTTCAGGTGTAATTGTAACTCAAAGGTTGGCAATGGGGAATTGAGTGCTTTGTGGTCTGGAGGAATGCGGTTCACCCATTTTTAGGAGCCTGTAAAATTTTAAAAAGAGCACCGGACTGCAGCCCTCGTTGAAATGAAACAGCATTTGCAAGCGAGGAAGTAACGCAAGCATGGGCAGGATTATGAACCGGCCTGCCGAACGTTTTACCATGCCTGTCCTGCACGAACCGTTTGTCAGTCTTGAAGAGGTGAAGCTTCGGGCACTCTCACTATCATCCCTTGAGCTTGAGGTGATGATCCGGGTGCAGAATTCAAACTCTCTTGGTGTGACCCTGCGAGAACTGCCGTTTACAGTTCTATGCAGTGCTGGGGACCAGAATCAGGAGATCGCAACAGGAAATACCGGGCGGGTAAAGATCCCCGCCAGGGGCAGCACGGTACTTCGTATGCCGGTCACATCGCAGAACGCCGCTCTCATTGGGGCACTCGCAACATTTGTCACCAGAGGCGGCATGCAGGTGACGATTCAGGGTACAGCAACCATCGACTGTATCCTTTTCGGCTGGTCAATCCCATTTACAAAAACTCTGGCGGTGACGATGGCGCAGGTCGCGGAAGCTGTTGCAGGTGCGAAGCCAGATTGAACTGGCAGCACTTGCCTTTTTGTTTAACTTCCGGCCGGGTCCGGTTATCGCTAATGGGGGTGGTACCCCCACTTCCCGGCCTAATTATTTTCAGAAATGGGTAATCCCACCTTTTCAGAAAAAAGGTCAGGAGGCCTCTCTAACAGAAAGGTGTAAAAACCGGTTTTTCAGAGTTGCATTTTTCGATAGAAAATAAAGATCTACAAGTACATATGAGAAGCACTTTCTTCAAGCAGTACTTTAGGGAAAGATCAACTAATACAATCGAAATTTGTGTTTTTAGATCCGTTAAATGGATTAATTACAACTTAGCCAATATTTTTAACAGTATTACCTCCATAGCCACAATATTTAATACCAAAGACACCAAATATACCAGTATGACAAAGACAATTGTGAGCGTTAAGGTCGGTGCCTTTCGTATACCTTCATTAAGATTGGACATCTTGCTAAAGGTTCTTACGATTATCTATGAAAAAAATTTAGATAACGTCTTCTCTTCTGAAAAATTACTAAAAGATATCGATATAAAAAGCGAGAAATCTAGTTCTTTGTCCTCAAAGACAAAAGAGTTGAAAAAGTTCGGCTTAATTGAGGGACGTTTGGAAAAATTTAGAATAACAGATCTCGGTAAAAGAATTGTTCAGTTTAATAATCCACAACGTGAGAAAGACGTCGAGACGGCTATAAAGTATATCCCGTTATGGAATATTTTTTTGAGTGCCGGAGGAAAAACCATTTCTGATGAGAAGGTTATCGAAATCTTAAAAAATATGGCAAAGTTGGAAGATAAGGAGGCAAGAGAGAGAGCCCCTGAAATAAAACGTGCATTCTTAAGGGACATCGATTGCATTAGATTTTTTATGCCCGGATATATATACAAATCAACAGAAACGGCACCTGAATTACCTCCACAACAACCAAATCTTAATCCAGAAATACCACCCCTATCAAATCTCACCCAGACGGGACAGCCTGAAATCAACTCTTCAATACTGCATAATCGCGAAAAGTCGAAAATGTCAATAGATTATGGTATGCTCCATGTCGAAATTCTTGATGAATCGTCTTTGAAACTTGCATATAAATTGCTAAAAGCCATGGAAAAAGAACTACAAATCAGAGGAATGTCCCTTGAAACCAAAAGTCTGTGAGGAGGTTCCCATTATGGGATCGTAGTTAAGAAGTGTGCCGAGGTAGCTTAGTTAGGCAAAGCGCTCGTCTCCAAAACGTGTTGTGCTTTCACATCCGGGGTTCGAATCCCCGCCTCGGCGTTATTATTAAGTGTCACTTTCTCTTGAATAAATCTTTCTTCTCGCCAAAAAGCTCGTTCACCATCTTGACCGCACACAGATCCCCGCACACCGGGCAGGTCTCCATCTCCCCGTCCCGCTCATGGATCTTCCTGGCATGCTCCCCATACAGCGCCAGCCGGAACTGCTCATCCCAATCGAGCCGGTGCCGGGCATCCGCCAGTTTTCGTGCATTTGTAACATCATAATGCACGATTTTGTCTATTTTCGTGCACTTCGATTGCCGGACTAAAAAGTGGTTGTCGCAGCAACCCGACTCAGCCGGATTCACGATTCATTTTTTTTAAGAGCCGCCTCAAGGCGGGGCAGATCATCCCGGACCGTATTCCATAAACGTTCAAGATTCACGGAAAAATAGCCATGGATGAGCCGGTCCCGCATCCCCGCAATATCGCGCCACGGGATATCCGGGTACTCTTCCCTTACCGATGCCGGTACCTGCTTTGCCGCTTCCCCGATGATCTCAAGGGCATGGATAATAGCAAACTGCTTCTCCCGGTTATCCCGGAACTCTTCGAATGTCACGCCCTGCGAAAATTCGCGGGCGGCATGGATCGCATCCCGCATATCGGAAAGGTATTCCCCTGCACTCCGTTTCTCTTTCGGGCTGGTCATACCGGCACAACTTCTGCGAGCACATAGGGTTTGATCGCCGGTTTGAGTCCGTTCTTTTCAACAAGGTCCACCTTGACGCCAAGGAGGTCCATAAGATCATTCTGGAGATGGATAAAATCAAGGAGGGTTCCTGGGCGGTCGAACTCCACAAGAACGTCAACATCGCTTGTCTTTTTCTGCTCGCCCCGAACATAGGAGCCGAATATCCCAAGGTAGGAAACACCATACCGTTGCCGGAGTTCCGGCAGGTGTGACCGGAGGTCCTGCCGGATCTCGTCAAACGACCGCTTATTCTGAGGTGGATTGATCCTGGACAAGGTGATGCATCTCTCTTAGTATAGATGATAGAATTATCCGATGTTATATTTTTTGAGGAAAACGGGAATCCGGAGATTAAGAAATATGATAAAAAAACGATACGTTGCCGGGAATTCACTTCCCCGTCTTCTTCCCTTTGCCCTTTCCCGCAGTCCCGAACAGCTCATTCACCATCTTGACCGCACATAAATCCCCGCACATCGAGCAGGTCTCCGTCTCCCCGTCCCGCTCGTGGATCTTCCGGGCATGATCCCCATAGAGCGCCAGCCGGAACTGCTCGTCCCAGTCGAGTTCATGCCGGGCCTCGGCCATCTGCACCTCGCGGTCCATCCGCCAGCCCTCATGTTTCCGGACAGTATCCCCCACATGCGCAGCGATCTTTGCCACCCGCGTCCCTTCGATAATGTCGGCAACATCCGGCAGGGCAAGATGCTCGCTCGGCGAGACCATGCAGAGGAAGTCGGCGCCGTTGAGGCAGGCAGTCGCCCCTCCGATGGCCGCGACCACGTGGTCGTAGCCCGGCGCGATATCGGTGACGAGCGGTCCGAGCAGGTAGAGCGGGGCATGGTCGGTGATCTCTTTTATCATCCGCACATTGTAGCCTATCTGATCGAGCGGCATGTGGCCCGGCCCTTCGATCATCCGCTGGACACTCTTTGCCTGCGCCTGTTTTGCCAGCGTGCCGAGCGTGATATACTCAACAGACTTTGCGAGTTTCTCGGCGTCCTGTAAACAACCGGGGCGCATCCCATCCCCGAGGCTGACCGTCACGTCATACTCTGCGAGGATCTCTAACAGGTAATCGTATTCTGCATACAGCGGGTTCTCCTCGTCCCGCTGCATCATCATCGCACAGTGGAATGATCCGCCCCGGCTCACCACGCCCATCAGGCGGGGATCGCTCCTGAGCGCCGCGAGTGCCTGCCGGTTCACGCCGCAGTGGAGGGTTAAGAAATCCACACCCTGCTGGCAGTGTTCGCGTATGATCTTAAAGAGCAGGTCGGCATCAACATCCGCCGCATTCCCTGCACGGCGCACCGCTTCATAGACCGGCACGGTGCCAACCGTGGTATCCAGCGCGAGCATCTTCTTCCGGATCGCGACAAGATCGCCACCGGTTGAGAGATCCATCAGGGCATCGGCACCGTTATCTAGCGCTGCCTGCGCCTTTTTCTCTTCCATTGCAGCATCGCACCGGGTGCCCGATGTGCCGACATTCACGTTGACCTTGACCGTGCACCCTTCGCCGATCGCACACTGCTGGTGCTTCCGGTTGGGGTTTACGGGAATGACAATCCTGCCAGCCGCAACCAGTCGTGCCATGCGGGCGGGATCCATACCCTCAGCCCGGGCTGCCGCCGCCACATCTTCCGGAACACCGCGGGAACACCTGCTGACCAGCAAATCCATAAGAAACATCTGTGCGGAGTCCTTATTATTGTGCATGCAGGTCGAGTGGATAACAAACGGTGATGTCTGGGCAAACTCCTATATCGTTGGAAATATTCTCGTAGATGCCGGGGTCATGCCGATGGCTATCGCACCACACAAGGAGCGGATCGAGACCATCGTCCTCACCCACTGCCACTTTGACCATACTGCCCGCATAAAAGAGATCGCACATATGTGCAAGGCCAGGGTTGCCATCCACAAGAACGATGCACGGGGTCTGCTTGATGATGCGCAAAACCTCTCTATGCACTTTGGTGCCCGTTCGCCCGGGATTATACCGGACCTGATGCTGAAAGAAGGAGACACCATCGGTGATTTTGTCGTCATCCACACACCAGGCCACACACCGGGGAGCATCTGCCTGTTCTGCGAAAAAGAACAGATCCTCTTTAGCGGCGATACGGTATTTACCGACGGGGCATTCGGGCGCTATGATTTCCCGGGCGGGAGCCGGGCAGAGCTCCAGCGGTCGCTTGAACGCCTCGCACCGCTCGATGTAGAAGGGCTCTTCCCGGGCCACGGATCGCCGGTAGAAGAGGGCGGGAGACAGCATATCGCTGCTGCGCTCAGTCTGATCAAGAGCGGTTATGGATAAGGGAATTTATTGTCTCGTTTTCAAAAATCCCGGCTGCACGGTCAGGATCGGTGCACTCGGTGAGATCCATTTCCAGCCCGGCTGGCACTGCTATATCGGTTCCGCCCTGGGCAGCGGGGGCTTAAAACGGCTGGAGCGCCACATCTCTCTTTTCCATAACCGCGACAAACGACCGAAATGGCATGTGGATTATCTCCTCTCGTCGCCTCTTTTTTCCTTGGCCTGTGCAGTCTATGGTGTCACCCGTGAAAGGCTCGAATGCCGCCTTGCACAGGATCTGGGTGATGGCGGTGTTCCGGGGTTCGGGAGCAGCGACTGCAACTGCGCATCCCACCTTTTTTACCGGCAGTGCGATCCGGAGGATGAGATCCTCTCTGCATTACGGCACCTGAGGCTCATACCAACCACCAAAACAATCATGAGCCCCTGAGTTGAGGATAACATATGAAGGTGCTGGGAATATCCGGGAGCATGCGTAAGGATGGCAACACCGCAGTTCTGGTCAACGTCATTCTCGAACGCTGTCATGGTGCGGGGATAAAGACCGAATTTGTCTCGCTTGCAGGAAAGAAGATCCACCCGTGTATGGGCTGTGAGAAGTGCAAAGAGAAGAAGTGGTGCGTGATCGAGAACGATGACTGGGATATAATTGTCAATAAGGTTCTCGACTGTGATGTGCTCGTGATCGGTTCACCCACGTATTACTACGATGTCTGTGGTCATTTGAAAAACTTCATCGACCGCACGTATTCCCTCTACCATGACCGGAAGCTGGCAGGCAGAAAGGGCGTCGCTGTAGCCGTGCAGGCGCATAAAGGTGCAAGCCGGACGATCCAGACGCTGGAAGGATTCTTAAGCACCCACGAGTTTTCATCGTTAGGATCAGTCAAGGGCAACGGGTATCATGAGGGCGAAGTGCTCGCTGATAAGGAAGCAGTAGAGAATGCCCGGAAGATCGGGGATAAGATTGTCCGGCTTGTCAAAAGCAACCACAATAAATAAGAAAACGAAAAAACCTTTTTTCAGATATTCTCATACAACGTGGTGCGCTGTTTAAGCGGTCTGCCCACATCCTCTGCCACGCGCTGCATCTCTTTGGGGTCAAGGTAATCGGTATTGACAGCTCCTGCCCCTTTTGAGATGCTCTCTTCAAACATGGTCCCGCCGAGATCATTGGCTCCTGCGATGAGTCCGAGCTGGGCCATCTTGATCCCCTCTTTCACCCACGAGACCTGTATGTTTTTAAAATTGTCAAGAAAGAGGCGTGCAACGGCCACCATCAGGAGGTCCTCTCTTCCCGTTGCTCCCGCCCGCGCGATACCTGCGCGGTAGAGTGGGGTATTCATGTGGATAAACGAGAGCGGGACAAACTCGGTAAACCCATGCATCTCATCCTGTATCTCCCGCAGGATAGCGAGGTGGCGCACCCGATCAACGTCGCTCTCGCAGTGGCCGTACATTATCGTAGCGGTGGTGGGAATGCCGAGCATGTGCGCCTCTTTGATGATGCGCACCCATTCTGCGGTCGGGATCTTCTCGTGGCAGATAGTTTCCCGGACGGAATCCACAAGGATCTCAGCTGCCGTTCCACACATCGATCCCAGCCCGGCTCCTTTCATTGCAACCAGTACCTCCTGGGTGCTCATCCCACTCTGTTTTGCCGCATAAGCGACTTCCATCGGGTTGCCTGCGTGGAGATGAACCCCCGGCGCCGCTTCATGAATCCAATAGTAGACATCGATGTAGGATTGCGCGGTAAATGCCGGGTGAAGACCGCTGACCGTGCAGATCTCAGAGACGCCCCGCTCTTTTGCAAGGGTGGCCTTCTTCTGGATCTCTGCCCGGTCGTGGAAATAGATACCCTCGTTGCCGGGTTTTTTTGAAAACCCGCAGAACCCGCAGGCATTGACGCAGAGGTTGGTCACGTTAATGTTCTGGTTCCGGACATACGTGACTGCCGGCCCGGCCCGCTCCTCGCGCACCTCATCCGCTGTTCTGGCAACATCCCATACCTGCCGGTCGCGAACAGAAAACAGCATGAGGCATTCATCTTCACTCAGTCTATGGCCGCTTTTCACATCATTGAGCAGGGTCCGCAGGTATTGATCCATGATTTACTCCACGCAATTTCCGGTCCGGAACGACCGGATAGTTGTGATTGTATCGTATTCCCATGCCACATGATTATTATTCCCTCGCGCCAACCATGATTACAGGAGCGATATGCAGCAGGTAGATGTTCAACTGACAAGAAAAGTCGCAGACGGATTCGTCATCCCTCTCGGCCCGGCGAACCTTGTCGCTGTCAAGACTGATGTGGGAATGGTCGGGTGCGGCGCGTTCGATGTGGCGGCGCTCGACTCGTTCAGTTATCCGGCAGCAAAAGTCAGACCTTCGATCGGCCCCTCGATTGTCGATATTGATGATATCTTAAAAGGGATTGTCAAAGAGGCAAACCGGTCTGCGATTGGACGCGGGATCAAGAACGGTATGACCGGGCGTCAGGCGCTGGAACTGCTCTAATCATCAGATCAGAGATCAAAAATTGTTTTTATTTCTGCCGGTTTTTATTGCGCTTCTAACACGATCTCATACAGCGTAGTCCGCTGCCGTAGTTTCCGCCCGATATCGGTGACGGTCCGTTCCATATCCCTTGGATCCAGATAATCCGAGCCGGTGGCCCCGGCATCACCGCTGTTTCTTCCCGCTCTTCTTCTGCGGTTTTACGGTCGTTTCTTCCCATTTCCTGCGGAGGTAGAATTCATGGAGCACCATGATGATGACGATAACGACAATCACTTCTACGATATGGAGCGGGAGGAGGCCGACATAGGGCACTGTGAAGAGCGCTTTGCCGATGACCCACTCCTTTGCCACGGGCCCGACCGTACCTGTCCCGGGGATCGTGAGATATCCCTGGTCACTGAAATAGTTATTGTCACCCTTGGTGATGTACCCGCCATTGGTTGCCGTAGTGTCGGTATCCCTGACATAGCCGGAGTTCGGGATTACAGCATCTTCGGGAAGGACGTAGTTGCCCTGCGGGGTTTTCATGATGAGATCCTTTGATCCGGACGTGTAGTTGGATACCTGATTGGCTGTGCCGGTCGAGAGGATTGTATAACCGTTTGCCGTTTGCCCGCTGACAGTAAGCGGGAGATAGTCCGCAGGCGTGACCTTCCCGCGGTACGTATTGAGATACGAAGGGACCGGTTGCCCAGCTTCTGTCCATGACATGGCGCGGTGGATGATGGGGTGCTGTTTTGAGAAGGGGAGGATCCCAACCGAAGCCCACATATCGGTTATACCGTTCGGGCGGTAGATGATCACGTCCCCGTAGTCACCGAACTTTTTATACCCGGACTTCTTCCCGTCGTCCCAGGTCTGGAGATCCCCGAACCGGTCTTTCTGGACAACAACAACAAGATCGCCTACGTTCATGTTGGGCACCATACTCTCGGACTCGATCGTGACCACAGACGGCCAGGTACCGCAGATCAAAAAGAGGGCGAGTGCAATACAGCCGACAACCGCCACCACCCAGAGCAGATCGCGGGCTAGGGATACCGCCCAGTGATCGCTTGTCCGGAACTGGTTGATCATCGTGCGGATGTCCCGGGGTTTGTCCTTGTCTGCCATCTCTTGCTACACTGTATGAGATTTTTTGTTAATATAGCGCACCTGTTCTGCCATGAATCACGGCACAAATAGTGTCGAGAGGTAGTATGCCCCAAACAGGATGAGAAATACACCGCACACTCCCATGATCCTGCGGTAAGAGGTGTCAGAGAGGATTGTCCTTCCCTGTGAGATGCCCGCAGACACGAGCGTGAACCACCCAATATCTGCACACCAGTGCCCCACCATGAAGACTGCTGCAAGGACAATACCACCCGCAAGCCCGGCAATTACCATGGCACTGCCGATGGTTAGCCACCAGATCCAAAAATAGGGATTTGCCACACTGGTGACCAGCCCGGCTACATACGGATTGCCGGCAGTCCCTGTCACCGGGCCGTTTATGGAAGCTTCCCGGCTTCCTGCGATCGTCAGCGCCCCAAATACAATCAGTGCAATCCCGCCAATCACAGCAATAGCTGTGGTATAGGGGAGGGCGAGTGTTGCAAGCCCCAGAACGATCAGGAGAAATATTACACTCTCTGCGATCATATGACCGACGACCACTTTCGGACCGATCTTCCAGTCACCGGAGATCGATGCATTGATCGTAGCCACCAGCATAGGCCCGGGTGCAAGGGCACCGGTAAGACCGATCACCAGTCCGAGAGAAAATGTCTGGAGTATGTCATACATGGGTGCCGTCCGTGACCTAAGCTATGATCACGTGTGCGGGAGAGGGCAATAAATCCCCCGTAATTTCGGTGAGAGGCTCGGAATTACCGGAGGGACGGTATCCTATATTTTCTCAGTTGACGATATAGTATCCATGCTCGATGTACAGCAGATCACACTCGCTTTTTTAGAGAAGCGGCTGCAGGTACATCCCGATGTGGTGCGGTATATCCTGGAACAGGATGAACCTGACCTGATCGAGCGCATCATCGCAGGTGTGCCGGACCATGCGATCGTGGTCTCGGCGCAGCACATCCCCGGCATGACCGTCACCCGGGACGGCACCCGCTTTCTCACCGATCCCAGTGTGGAAGTGGTCAGCGGCTCTGCCGGAACTTCCGGGCCCATAAACGGTACCGGTGATTACCTCCACTATTTCCGCGACCGTTACGCCAGACTGGGTGGAATGATCCGGAGCCGGTGCAGCGCCATGCCCATAGAGGCACTGACACGTTCCAACCGGTACCGGCAGGAGGAGTGCACCATCATTGGTATGGTAACAGAAGTCAAGACCACCACAAACGGGCACAGGATCGCCGAGATCGAGGACTCTTCGGCAAATATTTCGGTGCTCTTTTTGAAGGATCGCCCGGTCTTTTCCGATGCCGAGCGGATTATCCACGACGAAGTCATTGGAGTGAAGGGCAAGCTCTCCAGTGATGGGAAACTCTTCTTTGCCGAGCTCCTCTACCGCCCGGACATCCGCATCGACAACACCCCGTTCAGGAGCGAAACGCCGGGAAAGGCGGTCTTCATCTCGGATGTTCATGTAGGCAGTGACACTTTTTTAGCGGATAGCTGGAGCCGGTTTTCCGACTGGCTCTCGGATTCGGATTTCTCCTACCTGTTGATTGCCGGTGACCTTGTGGATGGTATCGGTATCTATCCCGGTCATGAGAGCGAACTGGTGATAAAAAACATCTATGAGCAGTACGAGGCGTTCGGTGCGATGATGCGCGACCTTCCCTCGCGGATGAAGATCATCATATCACCCGGCAACCACGATGTGGTTCGTGGCGCAGAGCCGCAACCGGTGTTACCGGATGCATTCATCAAAAAATTCCCGGACAATTGTATCCTTGTAGAGAACCCGGCGCTTGTCAACCTGCAGGGCGTGCGAGTGCTGATGTATCACGGGCGATCGATCGATGATATGATTGGGTTAATCCCCGGGGCATCCTATGAGAAGAGCGGACTTATGATGCAGGAGATGCTCCAGCGCCGCCACCTTGCGCCGGTCTACGGGCGCAAGACACCGATTGCTGCAGGAAAGACCGACCGGATGATCATCGATCCGCTGCCCGAGATTCTCCATACCGGCCATGTCCATGTCAAGGGAATTACGAGCTACCGGGGCGTGCTCGGCATTAATGCCGGTACCTGGCAGTCCCAGACGAAATTCCAGAAGCAGATGAACGTGAACCCGACACCGGCGCTTGCGGTTGTGGTCGACCTCCAGACGCTGCTCCCTGAGACGTTCTCGTTCGCGTGAAAAACACTTCTTTCCGGCCGCATCTCCCTCCCCAACAGGAGAATCTTTCCGGAGACATTTTTAGCCACCGCATGGTAGCGCCCGGACAGACTCCCGGAACTTATATGGCAGCCCGCTCACAAAATCACAACCCTCAAGTATTTTGATTCGCAATATCCGTCAATGAAAAAAGGAGCGGAGAAACCAGAGGCTGACCTATGAACCTCCATGCCCGGTTTGAGAGGCGCGATCTTCTCTGGAATGTGGTAATCCTTGGAACGGCTGCGGTTGCACTTCTCGCCAACCTTATCGGACTCCTTTTTGGAATCTCGACAGGCATCCCCCATCTCCTGTACATTCCGGTTGTGATCGCCGCATACCAGTACCCGCGCAGGGGGGTCATCATCGCCGGGTGCATAGGAGCTATCTACCTCCTCTTCGTAATCCTTCTTGCCGGAACCTCGCCAACCATTCTTATAGATGCGCTGCTGCGCACACTTGTCATTGTCGTGATCGGGTGGCTGATCTCTACACTCACCCTCCAACTCCGTGAACAGGAAGTGCTCTACAAAGGTCTCTTTGACAATTCGGAAGGAGGCAGCATCCTTGTTGCCGATATTGGCAGCAGCCGGACGATTGAAGAGATCAACTGGAAAGCTGCTGACCTTCTCAAACGAAAAGCTGCTGACATTAAGGGCACTTCAATTACGACCATCTGGAGCGGGGAAGAGGAGCAGGAATTTTTCAACCGGCTCTCCCGCGAGGGTGCGGTATACGCCACTGAAACGAGATTCTCTCTACCGGATGAGAACTCGTTTATCGTGCTTGTCTCTGCTGCATCCCTCCCTGGCAAACGGGCGATACTCACATTCTTCGATATCACCAGCCGCGTTCATGCCGAACATGCGTTGAAGACAGCAAACGACAAACTCAGCCTCCTTTCACGCTTCTCTACAGACCACCTCCACCGCTCGGTCGACCAGATCATCGAGACGGTCGATGAGGCAGATGCTCACTGCAATGATGCCGGGATACATGCGTATATCGAACGGATCCGGACGCTGGCATGGAACGTTGCCCGCCAGCTTTTCCTCACCGAGTCCTACAAGGATCTTGGTGCGCTCCCACCGGTCTGGATGAGTGTGCAGCGGATGCTTGATTCAGCCCGCTTTCCTTCAGATGACAGTACGGTTTCGATCAGGTTTTGGGCTGGACGCCTCGAAGTCTACGCAGATCCGCTCTTTGCCGATGTCCTCACCCATCTTCCGGAGAATTCGCTACGGCATGGCGGCACAGTGAAGAACATTGTCGTCACATATCACGAGACCCATGAAGGGCTTGACCTCTGTATCAGAGATGATGGCACCGGGATCCCGGCAGGAAAGAAACAACAGATATTCGAGTATGATGCCGGGGGGCACGCAGGGATCGGGCTCTTCATCTGCCGCCAGATCGTTGAGGTGACCGGTATGAGTATACAGGAGACCGGGATCGAGGGGGAGGGCGCGACGTTCTTGATCCATGTTCCATCCGGAGGGTACAGGTTCGAGGGCACCAATGAGGATGCACCCCCGCTCCCGTCTTTGTCTGTGCCGGCACGGCATCTCTCGAAACACAGCACCGGTGCGACCGTGAGGGAACTGGTTTCTCTGGAGTTTTTCATTGCAGAGTCGCTATGGATCGATTACCACAACACGAAGGGTGATCCCACGACAGACCGTATCTTTGCGGCGTTTTATGGGGCACAGGCAGTATCTATTGCCCGGTGCAAACGGCATACGGACGGGTTTGAAGTGGATGGCGTATTTACTCCGGTCAGCCAGCGTGGTCACGGGTACGCAAATGCGGTCATGTGGGGACTTGTCGAGGCGTGCGGGCAGGATATACTCTACATGCATTCGGTCTGGAATCTCTCGAAGTTCTATGGCAATTACGGATTCGTCCCGATCGATGAGAAAGAGCTCCCACCTACCATCCGGGAACGTTTTGCATGGGCAGAGGGAGAGATGGAAGGAGCGAACGTACGTCCGATGAAACGAGACCCGACACCGGTTCGGGCTGTGTCAGTCGATCTCCAGAAACTGCATTCGTAGATACGGGTGTTTATATAAACCACAAATAGTCTGAAATAAAAATAGAAACCGGATCAATCTCATACCATGACAACAAACATCCTGCTTGGCATCGGCAACCCGTTAAACGGGGACGATGGTGTTGGTATCTATGTAGCTGAGCAGTTCAGGAAGGAGGGCTGGATCTCACTCGCCTGTGGAACCGCACCGGAGAATTTCACCGGGATAGTACGGAAAACCCGGCCACACTGTCTGTTGCTTGTTGACGCTGCTGCTATGAGTATCTCCCCAGGGGAATACCGGATCATTCCACGGCACAAAATAGAGGATGTGAGTATAGGAACCCACCAGCTCCCTCTCTCACTTCTCATCGATTTTCTCTCAGATACCGTAGAAAGGATCATACTTATCGGCATCCAGCCGGAATGTGCCGGAACAGGAGAGGGGATCTCACCACCGGTCAAAAGAGGGGCGGATCAGTTTTTACACGTGCTTTACTCAGGAGAACTTGATCGTATTACGGTTCTTGGATCAGAATAACCGGCGGTTCTGTGCACCAGTATCCGAGATAGTGACAGGAATGATTGAATAGGAATTTAAGAATCAGTCCCGCGGATAAAAAAATACCAAAAGAGTGGAATTTCTCCTGCTATTCCACAATCTGACAGTCTGCAAACCGGTTTTCCGTAGCGAGCAGGAACTCATCAGTCATATGCAGGCAATCCTTCGGGCAGATGTCATTGCACTGGGAGCAGAAGATGCACTGGGCAACATAGATGCGGACACGCTTTGTTGTCGGGAGGAATTCGATGGCATGCGCCGGGCAGACCTTCAGGCAGAGCTGGCATCCGATGCACGACTCCCGGTCATAGGTGATCTTTCCCCGGAATTTCGGTGGCACCGGCATTGGAGGATTGATAGCCGCCTCACCCAGTGCAACCTTGTGCAGGAATGTTGTCACCGAGGGCGGGAGGTAGCGGGCCGGAAAGGCGTTGGTGGCCGGTTTTTTGAAGAGCTGCCTGAGCAGTTCCGTCATCATGGGAAGGCGGACCATGGTCACACCACCCCCAGGATATGATCCACCATAATCAGGATCATGCCGGCAATGCCGATGATGCTGATATACATCCAGTACATCGAGACCACCTGGTTAATGCGGAACCGGGCCATGGAAACCCTGATCAGGCTTACTGCTACAAAAGCTACCAGCACCACCAGAACGAGGTAGGACAGCAGGTCAAGAACCGGTTGCATAATGACCGGTGCCGGGAGTAATGCGGAGAGCCGGTAAGGGATAAAGAGTGCCACAACAAGCGAGGCCATGACCACTGTCTTCACACCCTGCGTGAGGGTGAAGAGGGCAAGGTTCTTTCCTGAATACTCCACCAGCACCCCGCCGGCAAGCTCCGTCTCGGCTTCCGGTGTATCGAAGGGGATGCGGGATAGTTCTGCCGGGGTGACAATGATAAGGACGAAGAACAGGATAAGGACACCGATAATCCCGAGCGGCCCCACAAGCCCCCAGACAGGATTCGCCTGCACGCTTGCCAGCAGGAATGGGAGCGGGATGCCGGAAACGGCAAGTTTCCATGCAATGGCAATGATCACCACGGCAAGCGGGAACTCGTACGCGATCATGGTCACCATCTCTCTCTGTGCACCTACTGTTGCGTATGGTGATCCGGAAGAGAACCCTCCGACAACAAGTGCGAGAGCCGGCAGGGTCAGGAGATACATGACCAGTATCAGATCTCCCCCGTCGGAAAGAACAGGAGGAAAACCACCGACAGGGATATAGAGCAGGATGGTGATGGCCGACGCCAGTGCTACGACCGGTGCCATGTTGAAGAGCCAGGGTATGGCATTGGCGGGCACCACATTTTCCTTGCTGAAGAGCTTGCGCAGATCTGTCAGGGGCTGACTGAGCGGAGGGCCGATGCGTGCCTGCATCCGGGCAGTCACGATCCGGTCAACACCCATCAGGAATAATGCGACAAGTATCCCGAAAACTCCGACAAGAACCGCTCCTGCCAAAGTCCCGATGAGATCGGTCAGCATCGTGAAAACCTCCTTGTCTTCTCACGGGAAAGCTGCGTCAGATCTTCTTTGGTCAGGTCATCTGCAGAACCGTTCCGGATAATTGTCACCCGGTCGGTACAGGACATACAGGGATCAATGGATGCCACGATGATGGGGACGTCTGCCAGCTGCTCGCCTTTGAGCATGGGGATCCAGGACATCAGGTTGCTGTAGGTGGAGGCTTTCACCTTCCAGGTTGCCGGGGCATCGTTTCCATCCATACGGACATAGTGCATGCATTCGCCTCTCGGGGCCTCCACCCGGCCAATTGCCTCACCATGAGCTTTTTTCAGGATGGAAAGCAGTTTGGGCAGCTTCTTCTCCCAGAGGACCTCTCCGGCAGGCATCGAATCGAGGCACTGCTGGATAATATCGATGGACTGGGCGATCTCAAGGAGCCTTACGATGATCCGGTCATACACATCCCCTTGAGGTCCCCCGAATTCCTGCGGGGGGAGCACGGGTTGGACATCGAGGTCCCCATAGGCACAGTAGGGATAATCGTGCCGGACATCCATGGCAAGACCCGATGCCCGTGCAGTCGGCCCGATTGCACAGAGGAGTTGGGCATCCCGGTAGCTCAAAAGACCGTGGCCCCGGCACCGCATGCGTATGGTGCTGTCGTCCAGAAAGACGGTCTTCATCTGGTCAAGCAGCCCCCGGTAATAGGCAAGACCCTGTTCAATTAACAGGATCTGGTCGTTACTGATATCCCTGCGGACGCCGCCGATCTGGACAATCCCGTAGTTCACCCGATTCCCGGTGAGATTCTCGATAAGGTCCATCGACTGCTCCCTCACCCGCCATGTAAGGAAGAGAAGCGAATCAAAACCGAGTTCGTGGGCAGCCACTCCTGCCCACAGAAGATGTGACTGCATCCGCTCGAGCTCGTGCAGGATGGTCCTGATGTAGTCGGCCCGGGGAGGTACTTCAATCTCGGCAATCTGCTCCACGGCCCGTGCAAATGAGAGCGAGTGCACAATCCCGCAGATGCCGCATATCCTGTCGGTGAGGTGGACGATCTGGACCGGGTTCCTCCTCATGCCCATCCATTCGATTCCACGGTGGACATTACCCGGAGCAAAGTCCACCGATTTGACCACTTCTCCTTCCATCAGGAAGTTGAACATGACCGGCTCTTTTAAGGCTGGATGTACCGGTCCGATAGGGACCGTATAGGGGGTTGATTTTTTCGTTGTATCGCCGTTCATTCTGCTGCGCCTCCGGTCTTTCTCTCCTCTCCTTCAGCTGCCGGCACTTCCATTACGGGTTTCTTTTCCGGAACCGGGGGTGCCGGGCGATCCTTTGGCCGGTTGATAGCCCAGAGTTCCTTAATCATCTCGGGTTTTATCCCGGTTTCATCCTTTCTCCAGGGATACACACCCTGCGGGAAATCATCGGGAAGGAAAAGCCTGCGCCCATCGGGGATATCAGTTACCGTGATGCCAAAAAATTCCTGTTTTTCGCGTTCCGATATCAGGGCCCCGGGTATGAGATCGGTGATGGTAGGGACGGTCAGGTCGGTTTTCGGGAGACGGATCCCGAAGGTTACCATATACTCACCGAATTTCGTGCCATAGAAGACAGAGAAGATATAGAGAAGTTCAATCTCATCCCCGAGATCATTTCCTGCGATTACCGCTAAATGCGGGAACCTGATATCCATGAGTTTTTTGATAGCGGGCCTGAGCAGTTCCCGGTCGACCCTGATCCAGAGATTGTAGCCCTTCGTCTTCTGTACCCCTTCCCCGCGTTCGGTGATCCGGGCATCGTGAATACCTGCCCCGAATTCCGTTTTGTAGAGATCGATAATCTCCATTGGGGAGAGGTGCGGTGTTTCGTTCATTGCGCTGCCTCCAGGCGCTCCAGTTTCTCCCAGGCCTTTACAACCCCGTAGATGATTGCCTCTGGACGGGGGGGGCACCCGGGAACATACACGTCTACGGGGATTACCTGATCGATTGGCCCGTCGAGGTTGTACGAGTCATAAAAGACCCCACCGGACTGGCCGCACGACCCGATGCACATGACCAGTTTGGGATCGGGCACCTGCTCGTACACCCTCCGGACTTTCGGCGCCATCATTTTCGTCACTGGCCCGGTCACCAGAAGTACGTCGGCATGCTTTGGCGAGCCCACCAGCTTTATGCCAAAGCGCTCTGGGTCGTAGTGCGGGGTTATTGTCGCCACAATCTCGATCTCGCAGCCATTGCAGGAGCCGGTGTTGAGGTGGAACACCCAGAGCGAACGGTTGAAGGATTTTGTCAGTTTCATGATAGCACTCCCACGATTACGAGAAGCAGCGCGGTTACTGCAACAAACCAGATCATATAATCGGTCAGGACACCCGTATGTAAAGGCACAAGGACATCATAATAACCTTTTAGTGCCTGCAAAAATCCCCAGTACAGGTTACTGGCCCTGATATGGACTGCTCCCTTCTCCGGTTCTGCATTGCCGGAAAGGTAGGGGCGCTCCAGCTCGGTTCCTTTCTTGTATGAGGATTCTCCCGTTTTCCAGATCAGGTACACCACGATAAAAGCAGCGATAAATGCCACCAGCCAGACAACAGGAGCCCATATACCATATCCGGTCAGCAACGGTGCAAACAGATCCATTTCAGGCACCTCCCAGCACAGATGCGATATACCCGCCCTGGTCTGCAAGCGCATGGACGGCAGGGGCGACAAGCATGTCCACCACCGGCTGCGGGAACAGCCCGAAGAGGATGCAGATGGCAGCAAGAATGCCCATACCGATCAGCATCGGAAGAGGGGCTTCCTTAACCTCTGCATACTCCGGAAGCTGTGGCCCCATGAATACCGAATGGAAGACCTTGACAAACGAGGCGAGGGTGAGGATGGAAACAACCATAGCAATGATCGCAAGGATCGGGTTGAAGAGGTAAACGGACTCGTAGATCATCAGTTTTGATGCGAAACCGTTGAGGGGTGGGATTCCTGCAATGGCGAGTGCCCCGATAATGAAGAAGATCATGGTGTACTTCATGGTGTGCCCGAGCCCGCCCATTTTGTTCAGGTCGCGGGTTCCGATCCGGTAGACTATTGCTCCTGCAGTCAGGAAGAGGAGCCCCTTGTACATCGCATGGTTGAAGATATGGAAGATGCCCCCTTCCATAGCCATAAACCCGAATGCACTGGTGAGTGCGACATTGCCAAGTACCGCAAGCCCGACACCGACACCAAGAAGCATATATCCGGTCTGGGAGACCGCATGGTATGCCATTAAGCGCTTGATATCTTTCTGGGGAATTGCCATCGTGACCCCAACGACCATGGAAAGCACTCCGAGAATAATGATGATCCAGCCCACGGTGACGCAGTTCATGGTCACGTTGTACATAGTGAACACAACCCTGAAGAGCCCATACAGGCTTGCCTGGCTTGCAACCACTAAAAATGCGGTTACTGATGACGGGGCCCGGGAGTAGGCATCCGGTGTCCAGAAGTGCAGGGGCACGGCACCGCACTTCATCGCAAGCGCAGCGACAATTAAGACGAGTGCGATCTTGTCCAGCATTGTGTACTGCATCCGCTGGGCAATCATCGCGATATTGAGCGCATTGTATTCTCCATAGTAGATGCCTATGGCAAACAGGACGAGGATCGCACCGAGCGTGGACAGGACGAGATACTTCAGTGCTGCCTCTACAGCAAGTCCCCCGTCAACCCGGTACGCGATCATCCCTGCTGATGCAAGGGAGAGAATCTCTAAAAACACGAAGAAGTTAAAGATATCCCCGGTAGAGACCATCCCGAAGACACCGGCAATCATCAGGAAAAACAGGGTGTAATATCCCTCAAGACTGCTGTTGCGGGACTCTGACGACAGTGAATACAACAGGACCGATACCCCGACAATCGCACAGATGATCCCCATGAACGCGCTCATCGCATCGACCATGAAGATAATCCGGATGGGGATACCCCCGGAATCCAGCGGGACGGCAAGATTCGTGGCAGCGGCACCGAACACGTAGAGCACGGGCCCGGTTGCAAACACCCTATAAGCGAGGATGAATGCAATGGCTGCGGTGATGAGCATCATCCCCATCACCCAGCAGTTCCTGACCGTTGTGGAAATCTTTCCAATGACCGGACAGAGGAATGCCGCAAACAGAGGGACAACTATCAGCAGCGCCGGTGCATTGGTGATGATGAAATCAGCAAATGTCATCCGTGGAGCCTCCGTATCTTATCGATGTCTACAGTACCGTATTTTTTCTGCAGCACCATGGCAAACGAGAGTACCAGCGCACTTGTTGCTACCCCGATCACGATCGAGGTCAGCACCAGTGCCTGCGGTGTGGGCATCACCATCAGCTCCGATGGTGCAAGCGTGAAGATTGGGGCGACACCTCCCTCGCGGTAGCCAAGCGCTACGATAAAAAGGTTTGCCGCGGATTGCAGGATGTTGAGGCCAAGGAGGATCTTGATGATGTTCTTTTTTAACAGGACGGTCACAAGGCCAATAAGGGTCAGGACAACCACGGTGATGAATGGCAGGTTCCAGAGCATTTCAGCACCCCTCCTTTTCCAGCCCGGAAAGCATGTAGAGGATCACGATTGTGAGCCCCCCCCATACTTCGATCCCGACTGCAAAGTTCATGAGCGGGATTACTCCTGCAGTATTCAGTTCACCGGCATTGATCCCGTACGGAACCGGCATCCCGAAGAGTGAGCCGCTGCCGGCAAGATAATTGAAGAAGAACACCTGCCCGAATGCAAGTGCGAGGAGCCCCACGCCAATAAACCCGACAAGCCCGATCACTTCCCGTCCCAGCAGGACATTCTTTTTCAGCCACCCGCTGATTTCCTTATAACTGTATGCGACAATGACCAGCGCCCCGCCGGTTGCAATCACAGCGCCGCCCTGGAACCCTCCACCTGGAGTCAGGTGGCCGTGCGCCACAATATACAGCCCGAAGATCAGGATCACCGGGTAGAGGAGATCTGCTGCTGTCCGCACAATCCTACTCATCCTCATATTCCTCACCCCCCTGCATCTTCCGGAACATCAGCGCCGCGCCCATAATACCGCAGAACAGCACGGTCGATTCCCCGAGGGTATCAAAGGCCCTGAAATCGAAGACTACGGCCGTGCATTGGTTGTTGCTGCCGGTCTGCTCCTGCCCGTGCCGGAGGAAGTAGTCATCCATGTCCGTCACCATCGGCGAGCCAAACGTCAGCGTCATTGCCATCACCCCGAAAAATGCGGCAAGGATGAGGAGGGATGCGACCACAACGAACATCTTTTTCATGAACTTTCCCCCTCAAACCGCCCGGTTGCCCGGATCGCAATGATAAAGATCGCTGTCGTCAGGCCGGCACCGATAGCAGCCTGCGATATCGCAACATCAGGGGCCTGCAGGATATAGAATTCCAGCGATATCAGGAAACCAAAGAGACCCGCCGCAAGTGTTGCTGCCAGCAGGTCCTTGAAATGAAAGGTCAGGATTGCCGAGACGATCAGCCCTAGCAGTACCAGAATATGGGGAATCTGTTCGATCATAGTTTTGCCTCCGCCAGCCGGTCGACGACTGCAGGTGTTGGCATAATCCCGCTCCTGTGGGCGGCACGCGCAATCGCATGGGCGCTGACTGCATTTGTGAATGCAAGGCATGCAGCTGCCAAAAATGCATGGATGGCAAGGATGAGGTACTGGCTGTCGGCCTGTGATAAAAACATAAAAAATCCATACACAATCACGGCAAGCGACGTGAAGATCGAGCCAAACGTGGTTGCCTTCGTTGTCGCATGCATACGGGTGTACACGTCAGGAAACCGCAGGAGCCCGATCACCCCGAGCGAGTTAAAGACAACACCGATGGCAAGGCATGCGTAAATAAGTATTTCAACAGCTGTCATGTCAGAGCTCCCCCCCGATATACTTGGCAATGTACAGCGTACTCACAAACGAGAGCAGCCCGTACACGATCGCAACGTCAACGAAGATAATCTCCTTATACACCACTCCCAGGAGGATCATTGACGCAATTACGAGGGTGTTCACTGTATCGAGCGCTATCACACGATCAGGAGCTGTCGGCCCGATCACCAGCCTGACGGTTGCGAGTACCATGAGAACAACAAGGCACAGGACTGCAAGGATCCAGGCATCGATCATTCGGCAATCCTCCGTATCCATGCGGGGAGGTTTGCAAGCCCGAAGAGCTCGGTGCTCTCTATCACCTCTCTCTTCTCATCCCCCTCAGCGATATTGATATTGTGGATGAAGAGATCGTTTGTCTCTTCATCAATCCCTACAGAAAGGGTGCCCGGTGTCAGGGTGATCGAGTTTGCCAGCATGAAGATGCCCAGATCGGTCTTCAGTCCCGAATGCACCCGCACGATACCGGGCCTGATCTTCATCGTGATGACCCGGTATGCCACATCAAGGTTGGCTTTTGTCAGCTCGATGAAGAAGGGGCCCGGCACGTAGACCAGCAGAAGCAATAACCGAAGGGGGGAAAGGAGCCGGTAACTCTCTGACCTGCACAGGAATTTTCGTGCAACAAGGCCGGTGAGCAGTGCGAGCAGGGCTCCCATGACAAGTTCAGATAACGACCATAACCCGATAGTGCCCGAGCCGGCAGTCAATACCAGGTACAGGAGAAACGCCATACCCGCAGTTACGAGAAATGCAATCACAGACTCACCTTACTGTTGTCCTTTTCTTTGTTCAGAAAAGGTATTTTCACTCGTGCCTTGCCAGCACCATTCGCTTGTTTTTTTGATAATGTCACCGTAAGAACGGGTCAGTAACGCCATAATGCCACCATAATTGTTAACGATTTATGATGTTCAATCTAAAAAACGTGTTTGTTTTACCCCACATTTTCCCCCCACTCTTTGGGTAAAAAAGGGGGAGATTCCTGATTTGATGAGAGAGATGCCACTAAAAAAAGACCGGTATCAGATCCTGTACAGGGCATGGTGCCGGTTCGAACTGCAACCTGCACATCTAAAAACGGCTGCAGATCGCGTTGATCGCCTCTGATATGAGACATACCGGTGTATCAGAGAGCATTGGACAATCAACACGGACGGGAGGGAACATAAGATGTCACGGGGTAGTCAATTCCGGTTACCCCATAATGAGTGCATTACACGGTAAATCCAGCAAATTGCGACTGGTTTTTATGGCTTGACATTAAAATATTGGTGTAAAGTTTTTCAAATCGTATTCAGGATTTCAACAGGAGGGTAGAAGAAAAAATGGATTTGTTGATAATTGCACCTGTATGTGCCATTATTGGGTTGCTTTTTGCAGCTTTTTCTTTTTTCAACATGAAAAAAGAGGGTACCGGTACTGAACTGATGCAGAAGATTGCAGCAGCGATACACAAGGGATCGATGGTGTACCTGAAACGTCAATATACCGCGATTGCGATCTTTGTCGTGATCATGGCAGTTGTTCTAGCCATTGCGATTAACCCCCTGACTGCCGGGTGTTTCTTAGTAGGTGCAGCCCTGTCAGCAACAGCCGGGTATATCGGTATGACTGCGGCAACCATGGCAAATGTCCGCACAACCCATGCTGCGAAAACGGGGATGGCCGCCGCATTCCGCGTCTCGTTCTCCAGCGGTATGGTCATGGGCCTGACGGTCGTCGGACTCGGCCTGCTCGGGCTCTCGGTTGTCTTTTATGTGGTTGATGCCTTCACGACTGTTGGTATTTATGAAGTGATCAATATTCTTTCGGGATTCTCCCTTGGTGCAAGTTCAATTGCGCTCTTCGCCCGTGTTGGCGGAGGGATTTTCACGAAAGCCGCTGATGTCGGTGCCGACCTTGTCGGAAAGCTCGAGGCGGGGATCCCGGAAGATGATCCCCGCAACCCTGCAGTCATAGCCGACAATGTCGGGGATAATGTGGGCGATATCGCCGGCATGGGTGCCGACCTGTATGAATCCTATTGCGGATCCATAATTGCAACCATGCTGATCGGCGGTTCTGTCGCGGTCATGATTGCATCATCCAAGGCTGCCAACCTGATGGACACCATCCATCTGACGCTCGGTTCCGCAATCAATGTCGTTCCGGACGCAGCCGGTGTCATGAACCTGGTCCTCCTCCCGCTGCTGATTGCTGCTGTGGGGATTATCGCTTCCGTGATCGGTTCGTTCTTTGTCAGGAGTTCCAAGAACGAGAGCAGCGCGATTCACAAGGCATTCAACGCGGGCACGTTTGCCAGCCTGATCATCACCGCGATTGCCACCTATTTCCTAGTGGTTACACTTCTCGGCCCCCTCTATGTAGGGGTATTTATTGCCACAGTTGCAGGACTGGTCGGAGGGTTCTTAATCGGGCTTGTAACCGAGTATTACACATCCTATGACCGCCCGCCAACCCAGCGGATTGTAAAATCCACGGAGACTGGGGCAGCAACCGGTATCATCACCGGTCTTGCCGTGGGATTTGAGAGCACGGTATTTCCTGTGCTCATTGTCGCGGCCGCAATCCTCATTGCCGCTCAGCAGGCAGGACTATACGGGGTTGCAATTGCAGGTGTCGGCATGCTCGCCACACTGGGCATCACCCTCTCTGTTGACGCTTACGGCCCGGTTGCGGACAATGCCGGGGGTATTGCCGAGATGTCCCACCAGGATAAGAGCGTCCGGGAGATCACAGACACCCTTGATGCGGTCGGCAACACAACCGCAGCGATCGGCAAGGGCTTTGCCATCGGGGGTGCCGCACTTACCGCTCTCGGCCTTGTCATCGCATACACGGCTGCAGTCGGCCTCCCGCTTGTCGACCTCCTCAGCCCGGTAGTCTTTATCGGGGTCCTGATCGGTGCAATGCTCCCCTTCCTCTTCTGCTCGTTTGCCATGACCGCTGTCGGCAAGGCAGCAGGTGACATCGTACAGGAGGTGCGCAGGCAGTTCAAGGAGATCCCCGGTCTCATGGAAGGTACGGCGGATCCCGACTATGATGCCTGCATCACGATCTCCACCAACGCCGCACTCAGGCAGATGATAATCCCAGGCCTCATGGCAATCCTTGCGCCTGTGGTCTGCGGACTGGTTCTCGGGACTGCTGCACTTGCCGGACTCCTCATCGGTGCAATCGCCTGCGGCTTTATCCTTGCCGTCATGATGGCAAACACCGGTGGCGCATGGGACAACACGAAGAAATACATAGAACAGGGTCACCTCGGCGGAAAGGGCTCACCTGCACACATGGCGGCAGTTACCGGTGACACGGTCGGGGACCCGTTCAAGGACACCGCAGGTCCGGCGCTCAACGTCTTAATCAAACTGATGGCGATCGTAGCTGTGGTCTTTGCACCGCTGTTCATTTAAAAAATCTTTTTTTCTCCGCCCGGATCTTCCGGAAACGCGGTGCCATGGTACAGGACAACAATTTATCATCCAACTCCGGATAATACTCATGGATCCGCAGGAACACATCCACATCATCAGCGCAGGTGACAGTATCCATAAAACCTATCCTGCGGTTCTTAAGGATCTCCGGACCGTCACGCACACGTTCATCTTTGCTGAGAAAGAGGTCTATACCAACTCGGCCCGGGATGATAACCAGAAAAGAATGTGGAAGGTTGCCATCCGCAACGCAATCGATGAAGTAAATATCATCTCCCTCTCCCGGAATATTTCCTGTGCACTGGTCTGTATCGATGCGGCAACGTTCGATGCCATCCGCGATCCGGTGCTTGGGATATTTGGCGATCATCCGGATGCCCGGTACTCGTTTGATATCTCCGCAGGCTCAAAACGCCTCTCACTTGGCCTCTTTTCTATGTCGCTCTGGGTGGAGGGCGACTCCTATTACGCATTCGGAAATTCCCCCTCGCGAAGAGTGCCGGTTCCGTCCCTTCCCACAAGGAACCTGCCGGCCAATCCGCACTATCTCGTGATCTTAACCATTCTCTTCCGGGGGCAGGAACACGGGAAGGTGGCGAGTACGCTGGTACCGAAAGAGACGCTGTTTAACGAGACAAAGGTCTGGCAGATCCCGGTCAGGGATGCAGATGTGGGATCCGCCGGGCAGGAGATCGCTCCGGCAGCCTTTTCCCGTTTGTTATCAACCCTGATCCGGTGGAACCTTATCCGGGAGGAGAACGATCCGGGCAATGAACATGAAAAACTCTACCGCATCACTCCGGATGGCGAGCTGGCATTATTCGTATATTCAGCCCGTATGAAAAAACGGAGTGTCGAAAAGCACCACGGTCTATCGTGATCCTCTGGATGTGGAAGACCGGATTGGGAGTGGACGGTGATAAAAAAGGTCAACAAACCTTGTGACCGCAAACGGTCTCACTAAAAAAAGCGGTTACTTACCCTTTCAGCGTTCGCTCATCTTCTTCAATCCATTTCTCCAGTTTCCGGATACCGTCTTCAATATCCTTAATCCGCCGTTCGGTTTCCGCGAGTTGGGCAGTTGCCTGTGCAACTTTCTCAGGATCTTCAAAGGTGGCAAGAAATGTGCGTATATGGCCCCTGCCGATCTGGAAATTTTCCAGGGCATTTGCCGCTTTCCGGTAACGCTCATAATTGGATTCCAGATTCTTCCGGACACGGGACTCAGTTTCTGACTGCTGCCGGGGCTTTCCCGCTTTTAATAACTCCCATGCCGCATCGTGGGTTTTTCGGATCTTCTGGATCTGATCAAAACTGGTTTTTTTGTGTTTTGCGATCATCTCGTGCTTGAATTTGCCAAGCAGGTCCCCGGCATTTTTGAGCGCCTGCCCGCGTTCCACCAGTTCATGGATCTCCATAGCAGGGGCATCAACAGGGAGCCTTGCCTGTTCCGCGAGTTTTATTATTTCATTGAAATGCCCCTGCGACAGGGATTCCAGCGTCCCATACTCGGACTTTTGTTTCTCCTTTACTTCCCAGCAGAGGGCATTGAACTGTTTCCAGAGCAGATCCCGGTCGCTCTGGGCTAACGGTTTTAGCTCTTTGAATAACGCAGTGATCTGTTTTGCCTTATTCCAGAAATCCTGGTATTTGGTAATGATCGGGAAGTTTTCTCTTATCGGACCGGTTAATGATGAAAGGTTTTTGATCTCCCGGTCAAGCAGTTCTGCATTTTTATGTGCGTTTTTGAGCCAGGGATCATCTTGTGGTTTCATAAAAAAATTCTCAATCGTTCCGGTAAATGGATTATTGTACGTGTATCTGCCCCCGTGGCTTTAAAATGATATCCGCAGCCCGTTTCCCAGACGGTATTTTCCTTTAGGATCGGGAGAGCGGTTATCACATCTGTGAGGGGTATCGCCCAGTCAATACCGGTTATCTCGTTTCTTTTAAGTTAACGCAGATATCAGTAGAGATACGCGAATATCGCTTCGGGTTCTCGTCGAACTTATTCTTGCACCAGTTGCAGCAGAAGTAATATTTCTGGTTTTTATGGGTGCTGGAAAATTTTGCATCTTCTTCATCAACTATCATCAGACAGACGGGATCGGTGGCCATGGTAAAAACACTCTACACACCATTTGTGCGGATTTCATAAAATGCTCTCGCTTTTGAATGGGGGATGCCAATCAGAAGAACGCCCGATCCTGATCCATCTCCAGTTTCTTTTACCTGAATAGCGAAAAAATACGTACTACAAATAATTAATTCCAATATTTCCCATTGAATTCCAAAATAGAGGCGAAATATTAATATATTTGTAGTACTTAATAAATATAACATGACTATTCGGCGAGTCAAGAAGGGGA
>JAUSBW010000121.1 GCA_030651815.1 Methanoregula sp. | reverse complement strand
ATCCCGGATCAATGAATTGAATCACTCGAAATTGTATTGGATAAAAAAAATAAAACTCGTTTCCAATTATTGGTGCAATTCAATACTTCAACACAAATCGCTGTGATATACTGTCAATAGTCCTTAAGCTGAGGGCTATGGGAAAATTAATAAAGATGCTTCCCTTTTGATCAAAAATAATTTGAAATATTTTATATCTATTGTCTAACTCTTGAATTCCAATAATATATCTTCTCGAAATAAATGATAGAAAGGGTTGAATATTTTCCACATTATCTTGGGAATTTGTCATTACTAAAGTGCAAGTGTTTGTAAATAAAAATCTATGCAACTATGCAACTTTGTGGAAGTTTACGTCGATAAAATTGGTTACAGTTGAGTTGCATTGGTTGTCAAAAATCAACAAACAATGACTTAATATATTGAATCGTGAGAGTTTTACAGTAGATGATATCATGCCTAGTGTTTTAGAAGAAGCAATATCAGATTTACAGAATGTAAAACACACTTGGGAAAGAATAATAAGTGATTTATCTTTAGATCCAAATCGTCAGTTATCCCCAGAAGAAGCAAAAAGCATTCGCGTTTCATTTGATTTAGAGCGACGTCGAATACAGTATACTTTTGCTTGGCCTGATCAGACTAATCAATATCTGTTGGAATTTAATAGATTCGTAAGTGAGATTGAGACTAGACTAGATATTGCAATAATGGCAGGTCAACGAAGGTATGATGATGAAATGCATCGAAGAAAAATGGAAAGAATTAAAACGTGGGGGAAATTTTTAAGTGACATAAAATTTAATGTCGTAGCTTTTGTATTAGGAATAATATCCGCAGTAATCTACATATTTTTTCCACGTTGATAACCTTTTAACAAGTCAATTCTGTAGTCATTAAAATTTATGCAACTATGCAACTTCTCTAGCATTTACGTCTGTAAAATTGGTTGCATTTGGGTGGCAACTGTGTGCAACCTTGTGCAACTATTTTGAGGGCTTGTGCTTCTTGACGGTTTAATAATGTCACTATATTAGCCACACTTGATGAACCATCTCCATTGTAGCGATATATACGCTCAAAATCATCAAACGTAAGACCACCTTTGAGTTTATTCATTACGCCACCCTTATAGGAGCCATCCCTCTGCTTTATCCCATAGATTGAACAGTGAGCCGTCCCTTTTTGAATTGAACACGCCGTTGCTATCTCCATAAGTGTGATATCACTGGAAGCGCTTCCTTTGATAGCATCCAACACGATTTGTTCATTATCGGTCAAGCCTGTCTCTATCTACAAAGTCGATGGTGGATACTTCCTAGCAGTAGAAAACAAAGAGTTTACACCATCAGGAAAGAAAAAATCAAAAATATTCACGTCAGTAGATGAGTTTAAACTAACAGAAAAAATAAATAACACTCGAAATGAACTTAATTTACAAAACAAAGAGTGCCCCAGGCCTGATTTGAACAGGCGACAACTAGATCTTCAGTCTAGCGCTCTCCCGAGCTGAGCTACTAGGGCAGGAGTACAAATGTTGTTCCTTGTGACTAATAAATGATCCGTTCATTTGCCCGGGTGGTCGGTATGACCGCTCATTTTTATACGCTGCAATGACAGTATTAACCAATGTCACTCCCGAATGCAGGTGCTGGCGGTGAGAACAGCGGTCTTTTGAATGCAATAAAGAGCCGCACTGCACATGTTGTCCACCTGACACATAATGATCTTGATGCCGTAGGAGCTGATGCCATTCACCGCATGAAGTACGGCAACGAAGGCGTATTTACAATCTGGAGCTCGGTAGGTAAATTTTCAGCACTGTTCTCGCTTGTTGCTTCCTGCGAGGGGAAAGGAGATCTCCTCTCCATCTCGGATCTCGGGTATCACCGCGATACTGAATCGATTGCAAACAAGGCAAAGGCCAATGGCTGGATCGTAGAGTGGCGGGATCATCACCGCTGGAGGGATGACGAGATCAAAAAGATTGAGCGGATAGTTGCACTGCTCCATATCGACACATCGGTCTGCGGCACCGGAATAGTTGCCCGCGATCTTGCTCCTGATAATCCAACAGCCGTTGAGGTTGCCCGTGTAGTCTGCGATTATGATCTCTGGAAACACGCAGATCCCCGTTCTGCTGTGCTCGGGCAGGTGCTCCAGCGAAAGAAGAACCGCGAGCATGTCCGCGACTGCCTTGTTGCGGGGATCTTTTCTGATACCCTGATCGAGCAGGAGTACGCAGAGATTAAAGCCGAGATGGATACGATGATGCAGCGCAGCCTGAAACAGGCAACGTTCCTTGGGAAAAAATACAGGATTGCGTTTGCACCGCTCTACGGCTACCCGAGTGAGACTGCCCATTTTATCCGAAATGAGCGGAAGACCAATATCGAAGTGATTATTGGAAAAGACGGCAAGTTCTCGGTGCGCTCTGTGCCTCCGATCAGTCACATCATCGCCCGCGAATTTGGCGGAGGCGGGCACCCGAATGCAGCGGGGGGGTCATTCAACTTCTCGGTGATAGAGCGGTTCACCTGGTGGCTTTTTAAGAAGAGCCGCCACTTTGACGAGTTTGTGAAAGCGGCAGAAGCGAACTGATCTCAGCGGGTGTATACCGCTGCATCAACGAGGTTCTTCCAGTAATCCACGCTTTCATCCATGCAGTACCCCCCGACACTCACCTGATCCGGATCGAGATGTGAGAGTGCGAGTATTATTGCTTCTGCATCCGCGTCAACAATAAAGATCTTTCGCAGGTCATACTCATTCATTAGATCAAAAACTGTTTCAAGTTGCTTCGGGCGCACCGCGATCTGCCGCTGGTGCTCCATTAAACATTCCAGACTTTTTCGATCCGCATCCGGCTGGAAGAAAAAAACTTTCTGCCCTGCAAGTGCGACTATCTCCATCTCATCAGCCTTATCACCGATCAACACATGCCCTGCGATACCAATATCCCGCATCGCCCTCATCAGTGAACCGTATGCTTCGGTGATCGCATCGCTCCACTCTTCATCATCGTGATAGTAGCCATCGATGAGCCCGAGCACATGGGGCGCAGGAAGCGCACACCAGCTGTTGCGCTTCTGCACAACAATGCCTGCCGCATCTTCGATGAGCGCTTCGGTATTTACAGCGATCTCATCCGTTGCACACCTTCCAACTACCCCCAGAAGAGATGCACGAATCCGGTCAGCACAGAATTTTCCTCCCGCGCAGGGGTGGCCGATCCCAAAAGCCAGTTGCGGAGCCAGCGATTGGTACAGCTGGTACGTGGTGAGGTCGGCCATTGTGCCGCGGTGCTCCGCGATCCATTCTGAAAGTTGGGCAACATCCGGTATACCGGGTTCGGCCCCGAAAGCCCGCGTGGTGAGTTTGAGCCGTTTTATCATGGTCATATCTTATTACGCATCACAATCAAAAAATGTAGTCATGATATCCCCACCGCTGCTGGTCACGTGCGGGTTGCCGTACACAAACGGCCCCTGCCATCTCGGACACCTGCGAACGTACGTTCCTGCCGATGCGTACGTCCGCTATATGCGGCGGATGGGAGAAGAAGTTGTATTCGTATGCGGTTCGGACAATCACGGGACACCGATTGTAGTTTCTGCTGAAGAGAGCGGCATCACCCCTCGGGCGATGTCCGAACGCTACCACGCGCATTTCGATGAGACGTTCAAGCGGATGAACGTTATGTTCGATCACTTCGGCATGACCGATAACCCTGCAAACCACCACCGTTCGCAGGCTATCGTTTCCGAACTCGAGAAGAACGGGTACATCTACAAACAGATTGTGCACCAGGCCTACTGCACGAAGTGCAAACGCTTCCTTCCGGACAGGTACGTAGAGGGTACATGCCCCCACTGCGGGAAGCCTGCCCGGGGGGATGAATGCGATCAGGGCTGCGGCAAACACCTTGAGCCCGGCGAGATCAAGGACCCGCTCTGCAAGGTCTGCGGAACAAAAGCCGAGTTCCGCGACCAGGAACATTACTTCTTCAAACTCTCGGAGTTCAAGGAGTTCCTGCTCCCCTACCTCGACACCCTGCGGGGCACGAGCAATGCAAAGAACTATGCGATCGGCTGGATAAAGGACGAACTTCATGACTGGTGCATCACCCGCACGCTGGAGTGGGGCGTGAAGTTCCCCGGCCGCGATGATCTCGTGGTGTATGTCTGGGTCGATGCTCCGATCGGCTATATCGCATTTACCGAAGAATGGGCCAAGAAAACCGGCAATGACTGGAAACGGTTCTGGTGCGGAGAGAACCGTGTCACGCATTTCATTGGCGGCGACATCATCTACCACCACTGCATCTTCTGGCCTGCCATCCTGAAAGGTGCGGGGTATGGGGTTCCACATGCGATTGTTGCGAGCGGGATGGTCAAGGTGGACGACCACAAGTTCTCGAAATCCCGGGGGTACGTGGTCTGGACAAATGACGATTACCTTGACAAAGGGCTGCCTGCCGATTACCTGCGCTACTACCTGCTTGCGTACACGAGCCATACCAAGGAACTGAACTTTTCCTGGAAGGTCTTTGCCGAGCGGATCAACAATGAAGTGGTCAATATCTTCGGCAACTTCGTGTACCGCACGCTCTATTTTGCCCGGAAGGAATGGGAGGGCATACCCGGCGGAACAGTTGACCCGGCGATCACCGCAGAGATCGAAAAGTGCCTTGCGACCGTGGATGGATACATGCAGGAGTACGAGTTCAAGGGTGCTGTCGATGCAATCATGGCACTTGCTGCGTTTGGCAACACCTACATCCAGACAAACGCCCCGTGGAAACTGATCAAGACCGATCGGGCAGCTGCGGCACAGGTGATCAAAAACTGCATCCAGATAACAAAAGCCCTCGCACTGCTCCTCGAACCGGTGATGCCCACGACTGCGCAGGAGTGCTGGAAACAATTGGGCTATGGCGATCTGGTAGCAAGCCATCCGATCAGCGATGCCACGCACCCGGTACCGGAAGGGGTTATCAAAGCCCCCACCCCGCTCTTTGTAAAGATGGAAGAGGATCAGGTAAAAGAACTCGATGCCCTGCTCCAGAAACGTGTGGCAGAAGCGAATAAGAGAACGGAGAAGGTACCCATGGTTACATTCGAGGAATTCCAGAAATTAGACATCAGGACCGGTAAAGTGCTGTCCGCAGAACCGGTACCGAAATCGAACAAACTCTTAAAGTTACAGGTCGATATCGGGAGCGAGACACGGCAGATCGTTGCCGGTATGCAGCAGTTTTACAAGCCCGAGGAACTGGTGGGTAAAGATGTGGTAGTTGTCACCAACCTTGCGCCTGCAAAGATCTTTGGCGTGGAGAGCAATGGCATGGTGCTCGCTGCCGGGGATGCGGCATCGCTGCTGGTGCCGTTCCGGCCGGTGGAGCCGGGCAGTAAGATCCGGTAATTTTTTTTATTCAGAGCGAGCCCTCAACTGAATCCCGCCAGATGGGGCAACACCACAGCCCCTTGCTGCACGGGCGGATGCGGGGCCTTGTGCCGTAGGAAATTTCCTGGTGGACTCTGTGACCGGAAAATGTTAAACAGGCCCTGCCTGAAATTTTCCCATCGCGATCCGGATCGCGATTGATATTATTTTCCGGTTCAACCTTACACCACTCTCATTGTTTATGAGCAATCGCTGGCCCGGGCATCCTATCTCCCCTCTGAAATTCACGTCGATGTCCGACGAGAGGAATCTTCAATTTGACCCCCAAAACAGCCCTTCATTTCATTTTCCACCTACTTCAGCCCATCTGACAAGAGATCGGCCATCCAATTGAGCCCATTTAGGCACTTTTTAGAGCCCGATTTATACTGAATCCCACCGAACGGGGCTCAATATGCGTTTTTCCGAAAATAATAAGCTCCATTTTTCGCGAATTCGGCACTTTTGGGGAGCCGGGACCCTTTATGGGAAGGGGTCCTCCGACGGAGAAGTGGGTTTGGGATATCTACATTCATCCTCGTTAGATCTTACACCCCCCAAACCCCCAAATCCACGTCGATGTCCGACGAGAGCTTCCTTCAATTTGACCCCCAAAACAGGCCTTTCTTTCACTTTTCACCTACTTCAGCCCATCCGGCAAGCGATCGACCATCCAAAAGCGTCTGTTAGCGTACATTTCAGAGCCTGAATCATGCCGAATCCAGCCAAACGGGACTCATTCTGAAGTTTTTGAGATTGTGTGTGCCGGAATTGGGTGGATTTGTGCCGGAATTGAGGCTGTGACGCCGGAACAACTCCTGCATATCGTATGCAAGGCTATACTTGCCCGGTGCCATCTCATGCAAGAAACCAACGTGAGCATCGAGGCCGCTCGCATTAATCGCGCGTAAACACTCCGCTTCCAACAGGCCGTAGCCGTAATTCAGCATACAGTTAACCGCGTCACTCGCTCCAATCGGGCGATTCATGCGGCCTACACAACGGCTTGAAAATTCCAGATCCTCTGGTATTACTTTCTGGATCTGTTTCTTCCCCTCCCCATTTCCCCGCGCCCCCACCTCTCCCAAAAATCCGGCCCCCCACAAGCCCCGGTTTTCGATTGTCTGACACAATTCCCGATTAATCTAACCAACTGCTTCAGGCAAATATTTAAACGATGAAATACTTGGTTGAATAACAACAATGAACCTGAAATCCTGCATGGTAACGGAGAGGAGGGTGCGGCAGTACGCTGTATCGCATACGCTTGCGGTGAAAATGACCGTCATCCTCAATTTTTTCATCACGTTACTGTGCTTACTGACGGGCATGGTCG
>JAUSBW010000114.1 GCA_030651815.1 Methanoregula sp. | reverse complement strand
TTCATCATCAGGAAGGCAAACTTTTACTTGCAGTGTGACTATAATTTCCATTTGGGGTGGTCTCCTTTTTGTTTTGAACTAACAATGAGATCATCCCAAAGATGATTATCTTAGCCGATCATTGGACACAACCAAAAAATTCGGAATGCGGGTAACAGAACAACACGATAACCACGTTCCATTATTAAGGATTGGAAGGTATATTGAATTAAAAAGAATCAGGTTAGGATAAATTGATATTTTCGGGACAGGATACGATGAAAAAAATACTCGATCTCGGCTGTGGAAATAAAAAGATGCAGGATGCAATAGGAATTGATATCAATCCCAAAACCGATGCTGACATCATCCATGACCTGAATAAAACCCCATATCCGTTAGCAGAATCAACATTTGATGAGATATTTGCAGATAACGTCATCGAACATCTTGAGGATGTCGTTAACGTGATGGAAGAAATTCACCGTATCAGTAAGGCGGATGGAATTATTATTATCAAAGTGCCCTATTTCCGATCCCGGTATGCATACATTGATCCTACCCATAAACATTACTTCACCGTAGATTCATTCAGTTATTTTGATCCAAACCACATCCATCACACATTATATAATTATTCTGAGAGCCTCTTTGTAACAATAAAAATTGTATTTAATGAAGATTTTCCAAAAAAAGGTATTAACGGAATCATTAATAGTTTTATTTTACCTTTTTGCAACAAATATCCAAGGTTTTATGAACAATATGCAAGTCATTTCTTCCCTTTAGATCAACTGACGTTCTATCTCAGAACGATAAAACCAGAGGATAACCAATGAAGAAAATAACGGAACACGAATCACATATTGACAAGAATGTATGTGATATTTCATTCATTGTTTCCCCAACAAATGTAAACAGTGAATATATGCCGTTTTATTTTTTATACCTGGCAGGGTTTCTTGAAAAAGAGGGATATAAATGTGAGATTTTTAATGAATCAATTCGAGATGAAGTGGACTATAGCAAGGCAGTTATTGCTTATCTGAAACGAACAAAACCAAGATTTGTGGGCCTGGCAACATTTGTGACCGATTTTGAACAGTCACTTTCATTAGCAGAATTTATCAAAAAAGAGACTGGGATTACAATAATCGTTGGAAACGCTCATCCTTCAATATGTCCTCAGGATTTTATTTTTCTTGGATCCCCGTTCGATATTGCAGTGATGGGGGAAGGGGAGATTACCCTCAAAGAGATCTTGGATAACGGTTTGGATAGATTAAAATTAAGCAAAATACATGGCATCAGTTATTTAGATGACGGCAAATGCTTAACAACAGAAAAACGCGAGATAATGGATTTAAAAGATTGTGGGATGCCCGCCTATCATAAAATAGATACAGCCCGATATGCAAAACCAACAAAATATATTATCCGCAGAATGCCGGCGTCTTGTGCAGTTATTTATACGGGTAGAGGATGTCCATTCAAATGTGGTTTTTGTGCTGCCAATTCCGTTTGGAATGCCAATAGCTGTCCGGAAGGACAATCCTTTGTAAGAAAAAGACCCGTTGAGATGGTTATCAGGGAACTGGAAATTCTTGAAAAAAAATACGGTTTTGATTTTTTTTATATAATGGATGATACGTTCGGTATCACTGAAAACGATGTAACTGAATTTTGTGAGGCGTACCGGAACAGCGGTCTCACAATGCTCTGGGCTGCTGAAACAAGAGTAAACAGCAGTTGTTTCAAAAATGAACATTTATTGGAATTGATGAAAAATTCCGGTTGCCTCCAACTCGACTTTGGTGTCGAGACAGGATCACCCAAACTGTTAAAAATTATCAGAAAAGGAATTACCGTTGATCAGATTTACAAAGCCTTTGCGTTATGCAAGAAATACAGGATACGTACTTTTGCAAATATTCTCCTGAATCTGCCTACAGAAACCAAAGAAGATATCCTGATGACAGATACACTTCTCAAAGAGATCAACCCCACTTTTGTGTCGGTAGGTGTAACCCAGCCATATCCCGGAACAATGTTTTTTGAAAAATACATAAAAAAACCAATAGGAAGAGAGGATTATAAAAATCTGAACCGACTCCTTCCGAGTGATGATTACCGAATGGCGTATCACTCCGTCTCGTTACAAAAACTCCTCTATTATTTCCAGTTCAAATTTGGCGTATATACCCCATTTGAAATCTCGGTATTGAAAAGTGACAGGAGATACTGGAAAAAAATCGTATGCTCTCCCAGAAGGTTCCAGTATGTGTATTCCTTTTTCCGGATGATGATTGCGGCTCCATTTGTAGAATATCTCCAGATGTATCGAAATAAACGGATGGCGGAAAAGGAAGATCCTATGCAATAATATCAAAGGTCGTATTGAGAACGTATTTTAATCCTCATAAATGTAAAACATGATGGAAAGCATGGATAATTCTGAAATCGTCTTCCGGGATAAAAGAGTTCTAATCACCGGTGCTAGCGGGTTTATTGGCAGGCATTTACTGCATCAATTACGAACATACAGCTGTCACATAGCGACAATCAGCAGAAATAACAATGATTACCCAAGAGACGTTCGGCAATACATTGTTGACATTAAGGATACTCATGCTATCCGGCAATGCATAGAGTCATATCAGCCGGAGTATATTTTTCATCTCGCAGCCTACAAGGAACGAAATGAAAACATTCAGGCATTTTATTCATCTATCGAGACAAATTTAATTGGAACCTTAAACGTTTTTTCTGCGGCAAACGATGAGAACTCCGTAAAGTCAATAGTAACTCTTGGTACTGCAGAAGAATATGGGAATACGATACCTCCATTCACAGAAAAATTCCGGGAGTGTCCTGTCACACCGTACTCGTTTTCAAAAGTATGCGTCTCACATATGGGGGAATTGTTTTCTGACCTCTACGATCTTCCGGTTACTATCATACGTCCCACTCTGGCATATGGCCCAGGCCAGGGAACGGATATGTTTTTGCCATCGCTTATAACTTCACTTCTTGAGAATAAACCATTCGAAATGACCTTGGGCGAGCAAACCCGGGATTTTGTGTATGTCACTGATCTCGTAGAAGCACTTATCCTCGCCTCCCAAAACACAAAAGCTCATGGCCAGATAATTAACATTGGAAGTGGGATTCCGATAAAACTCGCAGATATTGTAGAAGAAATTGAAGATATGATCGGCAAAAAAGGTCTTGTAAATCTCGGGGGGAAACCTTACAGGAATAACGAAATTATGGGGTATTATGTGGAGTTAAAGAAAGCTGAGGACATTCTGGGGTGGAAAGCAAAGACTTCGATAGAAGAAGGTCTTAAAGAGACAATTGCCTATTACCGCGGAGTGAAAGGACTTTGAAACCTTCGATTCTTTATTATTCCGATAGCATGTTTTTTGCCGGCTGCGAGAATATGCTTGCAAATTTTTTCAATAGTAAAGACATCCCTGAGTCATATGATGTTACCTTTGTCTACCGCTATACCCTTGAATACGAAAATGGATTGACCAAAAGGGTTTCTGCGTCTTTTGAAAAAATCCCGGTTCACATCTATGATCACTTCGATTTGTATAATCTGGCAGATTCAATCCGTTGGAAAATATTCCATAAACCCGTAAAAGGTATCATCAACCTCCTGCTTATCAAATATGTTTACCTTTTTGTAAATATCCTCAATTTAAGGAAAATAATCCGAAGAACCAAAATCGATATTCTTCATATTAATAACGGGGGTTATCCCGGGGCATATTCTGCAATCGCTATGGTTTTAGCCGCAAAACTGTGTGGAATCCGGCGGATTGTCTTTGTTGTAAACAATATTGCTCTGGGATATCACTCTCCCGAACGGTGGCTGGATTATTTTTTTGATCGGATTACGATACGAGGAGTTGCGGTATTTGTGACCGGGTCGATGTATGCCGGGCACCAATTACATGAAAATCTTGGCGTACCACAATCTAAAATCACGTGCATTCACAACGGAATTGGCGGTCGTGTGATTACCGAAACCCGTGAACAGGTTATTAAAAGATTGGGGATCCCTGAAAACCGTCTTGTTTTTTCCGTAATTGCAATTCTTGAAGAACGTAAAGGCCAGATGTACCTGTTAAGGGCATTGAAACAATTCAAAGATACGCACGGTACTTCAGCAATGCCTTTTTGTATCATTGAAGGGACAGGTGCCGATGAAAAAGCGTTGAAATGTTATGTAACGGAACAGGGATTAGAAAATAATGTTCTTTTCATTCCCCATGAAATGCAGATATTTAACCTGATTAACGCGTCAGATTTTATCGTCCTTCCCTCAATAAAAAATGAAGATTTTCCCAATATTATTCTCGAATCAATGAGTCTTTCCAAACCGGTAATAGCCAGCGACTTTTCAGGAATTCCGGAACAGATAGAACATATGAATTCCGGTATTCTTGTGAAACCTAAAGACGTATCAGGTTTAATGGATGCAATAAAAATAATAGTGGACAGTAAGGATCTAAGGATAACACTCGGGAAAAATGCAAAAATGAGATTTGATAATGAATTCACGGAAAAAATCGCAATAGAACATTACAGTGAATTATACAAACATCTTATTGAGGAGATGCCATTATGAAAGTAGGAATTTTATGTGGAGGATATGGAACCCGGATTCGTGATGTGGCAGAAAACATCCCAAAGCCAATGATCCCTATCGGAGAATATCCCATTCTCTGGCATATTATGAAGTATTATGCCTCGTGGGGACAGGATAAATTTGTATTATGCCTGGGATATAAGGGCGACATTATCCGGGATTTTTTTGCGAATTACCGTTCCCACACAATGGATTTTACCATTGATATGAGCGGTAAGACCCCCATTGAATATCATAACAAACAGATAGCAGAAAACTGGAAGGTTACGCTTGCTGAAACCGGACAGAACGCAATGACGGGTGCAAGAATAAAACGCGTTATGAAATACTTCAAAGGAGAGGAAAACTTTATGCTGACCTATGGGGATGGGGTTGGCAATATTGACATTAATAAGTTGCTCGACTTCCATAATTCGCATGGAAAAATCCTCACGGTGACCGGTGTGAGACCCCCGGGCCGATTCGGAGAACTCCAGTGTAATGATCACGGTCTGGTCACCGAGTTCAATGAAAAGCCCCAGACAACCGGAGGACGAATATCGGGAGGTTTTTTTGTCTGCCGGAATGAGATTTTCAATTACATTGACGATAAAGAAGACAATGTTTTTGAACAGGAACCTTTACGAAACCTTGTAACAGATGGCGAAATGATGGTCTTTAAGCACGACGGGTTCTGGCAGCCGATGGATACTTCACGGGAATACCAGCTCCTCAATCAGCTCTACGAACAGAAGAAAGCCCCCTGGGTGATCTGGTGAAGACCAGTTACGAGATATTCAAAAATAAAAAAATACTGATAACCGGAGATACCGGTTTCAAAGGTTCGTGGCTGGCGTATTGGCTCCATTACCTTGGTGCTGATGTATATGGATTTGCCCTGCCTCCTGAGAGAGACGATGATCATTACGCTGCACTAGGTCTCGAAAAACTCATTCATCATAAGGATGGGAATGTACGAGATTTTAGCCAGATCCACGACTTCATGAATAAAATTCAACCGGAGTTTGTTTTTCATCTGGCAGCCCAGCCTCTCGTACGAAAATCCTATAATGAACCTAAACTTACCTTCGATACCAATGTTGGCGGAACAGTCAATATTCTTGAAGCGGTCAGGCTCACCCCTTCGGTAAAAGTCCTGATAGCAATAACCTCCGATAAATGTTATAAAAATAAAGAATGGTGCT
>JAUSBW010000112.1 GCA_030651815.1 Methanoregula sp. | reverse complement strand
TCAACCAATCTGATACCCATGCTTCCATATACCTTAATATTAGGGATTATAGTATTTATAGTTTCCGCTTTGCTGGTGCGTTCGTTTGCCAAAAGAGGTTTAATGCTCGATTATGATACCCCTAACTCTGCCGAGTTCAGGTATAGACCGGGAGCGCAATGTCCATTCGTTTCAGCATTAAAGAAGCTGCTGAAACCGGGCTCCGTACCTTTTGGTGCCGGCGTGTCAGTCTCTTTCGCCAGTTAAACTTTACGATCCTGTAGCAGTTCAGTGTACCTTCTCCATAACGCCGTTTCCTAGCAGATTGAATCGGTAAGACTCCTATCTTTCCACGTTGTCTTCCGGGCTTCGCACCATACTGTTACCAGTATCGCACGACGGAATAGGAACACCCTGAATGGATTGGATGGCTTTCATTAGCAATCCAGATTATAGCTTCTTGTCGCACTCTTCTGGAGTTTATAAGCAACCGCCTCATTTTCTAGTTGTGACCCAGCCTGTGTAATACATATTTATCACAGAGGAAAAATCCCGTACATGCAAAAAAAATCCAAAGAACCAATAACATATATATCCCATTTGCATAAACACAGTCCTCTGATAGCGCAATGAAACTGACTCCTGCTGCAAAAACCCTGCTGCAAAACCGGTACCTTCTCCCGCAGGAAACTCCTGACGAGCTTTTCTGCAGGGTAGCAGATGCCGTTGATACTCCACGGTCGATGGATTTCCTTGAAGTCATGAAGGAATTATTGTTCATACCCAATTCGCCTACCCTGATGAATGCAGGAACATCCATCGGCCAGCTCTCCGCCTGTTTTGTGTTACCTGTGGAAGATTCCCTGCAGGGAATTTTTTCCACCCTTGCCACCATGGCACTGATCCACCAGAGCGGCGGAGGTACCGGGTTCTCGTTTGGCCATATCCGTCCGGCCGGTGATCCCGTATCCTCGACCTGCGGAACAGCAAGCGGCCCGCTCCCGTTCATCCGCGTCTTTGATGAGGCCACCAATGCCGTGAAACAGGGAGGGAAACGAAGGGGGGCAAATATGGCGGTGCTCAACAGTTCCCATCCCGATATCATGGACTTTATCACAGCAAAAAACCGGGGCGGCCTTTCCAATTTCAACCTTTCTGTCGGATTCGATGCACAGTTTTTCCACTGCCTTGAGCGTGGCCTGCCATATGACCTGATCAATCCCCGGGACGGTTCCGTAAAAAACAGCATCGGAGCCCGTGAACTCTGGCATGCACTCGGCTCGGCCACATGGCAATCCGGCGATCCCGGCGTGCTCTTTCTCGATATCATCAACGAGAAAAATACCGTGCCGGGCCTTGGAAATATTGAGGCAACGAATCCCTGCGGTGAACAGCCGCTTCTGCCCTTTGAGAGCTGCAACCTGGGAAGCGTCAACCTCTCCCGGTGCATCGGTAAGGGGGAACTGGATAAGGAACTGGTGCGCACGGTTACCCGCCGGGGAGTACAGTTCCTTGATGCGGTCATTGATGCAAACAGGTTCCCGCTCCAGATAATCAGGGAAAAAACCCTGTATACCCGGAAGATCGGGCTTGGCATCATGGGACTTGCCGATGCTCTCATCCTCATGGAGATCCCGTACGAATCGAGAGAAGCACTTCATTTTGCCGATCGCACGATGGCGCTCGTTTCCCGTGAGGCACATGAAACATCCCGTGAACTGGGAGAGGAGAAGGGCTCGTTTCCCGCGATTGAACAGAGCATCTACAAAGGCGCAATGCGCAATGCTACAGTGACGACCATTGCTCCCACGGGTTCCCTCCATCTCATCGCCGGTACCAGCAGCGGCATCGAACCCGTATTTTCCCTTGCCGGCACCCGGTGGATCGGCCACCGGTCGGTCACCATCATTCATCCGCTCTTAAAAAAATATCTCATAACCCTCAGCACTGGCAGGGATATCCTTGCGCAGGTGAAACGGACAGGCACGATCAGTTCCGCGCCGGTTCCAGAGACCGTAAAAGAGCTCTATAAGACTGCCACAGAGATCCCGCCGGAACATCATATCCGCATGCAGGCAACAGTCCAGAAACATGTCGATAATGCAGTCTCCAAGACAGTAAATTTACCCGAACATGCCACTGCGGATGAGATCTGCCGGATATTTCTGCTTGCCCGATCCCTTTCATGCAAAGGGGTTACCATCTACCGTTATAACAGTAAAAAGGATCAGGTCCTCTCACGGGGTTGCGAAATGTGCCGGGTTGACGTGTGACCGGAGTACCGGGACCGGCTGTTCCCGTTATCGGCACACTGCAACATTCAAGTATATCCGGGTATCAATACGTCAATATATGCCCACCAGATCTCCGGATACCACTCTTGATCCAAAGTCAAAGGACCGGTACAGCAGCCTTTCCATTAACGTCCCCGGGTTCTACAACTTCGGATATGACGTAGTCGATGCGTGGGCGGCAAAAGAGCCGGAGAAGCCAGCCATGCTCTGGGTGAACCAGCAGGGAGAGACGAGACGGTACAGCTTCTGGGATATGAAGATCGAATCCGACCGGGCGGCACGTCTCCTGCAGGACTGCGGGATCTCAAAAGGCGACCGCGTATTCATCATGCTCCCGAGGATCCCGGAATGGTGGGTGCTCATTCTCGCACTGATCAAACTCGGTGCCGTCTACACCCCTGCACCCACGATGCTTACCACCCATGACATCTCCTATCGTCTCAGGATTGGCAGGTTTGTGCTGGTCATTACGGATCCTGATAACGCACATAAGGTACAGGAAGCGGTTAGGGAAGGGTCTTTCAAAACCAAATGCATGGTTGTTGATGGGGAAATGCCGGGCTGGCTCAGCTATCCTCGGGAACGTGCGTCCCGTACATCGCACCCGACGGAGGCAGGGAACACCCCCCTCCAGGTGATGACGAAATCGTCAGACCCTCTTGTTATCTTCTTCACCTCCGGCACAACCGGTAACCCCAAGATGGTGCTTCACGACCACAGCTACCCGCTTGGGCATATCGTGACGGCACAGCTCTGGCAGGATTTACGAGCTTCAGATCTCCACTTCACCATCTCCGATACCGGGTGGGCGAAGAGCGCGTGGGGGAACCTGTTCGGCCAGTGGATCGCAGGGGCGGCAATCTTTGTCTATGATATCAGGGGAAAATTCGATCCTGCAGATATACCCCCGCTCCTTGAGAAGTACGCGATTACGACGTTCTGCTGCCCGCCTACGATCTACCGGATGCTGATCCTTTTGGATCTTTCACAGTACAACCTCTCATGGCTCCGTCACTGCGTGAGTGCGGGCGAGCCCCTGAACCCCGAGGTGATCCGTATCTGGAAAGAAAAGACCGGCCTTGTAATCTATGAGGGATACGGCCAGACAGAAACCGTGCTCTGCATCGGCGCATTCCCGGGCCGCGAATGCCCGCCCGGATCCATGGGAAAACCGGCCCCGGGCTGGCACATCGAGCTCCATGACAAAGACGGCAGACCCGTGGGGGTCAACCGTGAAGGAAGGATCGCGATCTCCATCGATCCCAGGCCGGTCGGGTTGTTCTCCGGGTATATCGAAAACGAGGCGGCGAACAGGAAGTCCTTTGTAAACGGCTGGTACTACACTGATGACAAGGCCGCCAAGGATAAAGACGGCAACTTCTGGTTCATCGGCAGGGATGACGATGTCATCAAGGCATCGGGATACCGCATCGGGCCGTTCGAGGTCGAGAGCGCCCTGCTGGAGCACCCGGCGGTTGCTGAGGCAGCAGTAGTGGGATCTCCCGATCCGATCAGGGGACAGATTGTAAAAGCCTTTATTGTACTCAGGCCCGGCTTTATGCCATCCGGCCAGCTCGTGGCCGGCCTGCAGGAACATGTCAAAAAGGTGACCGCACCTTACAAGTACCCGCGGGCGATTGAATTTATCGATTCCCTCCCCAAGACCTACTCGGGAAAGATACGGAGGAACGAGCTCCGCGAACGGGAGGCAAAAAAGGTTACACCGGATTAAACATTCACGAGACCGCAAGGTCACCGGTCTGACCTATCCAAATAAACATTTGTCATGTACTCCCCCGGCCCATCTCTCCTTCGAAGACTCCCTCCCCAGGAAGGGGTACCGGTCTCCAGAATATCACTAATTCATGATTAACCAGTACTATTGTTTTTTAAAAAAAATCACAGATTGTGTCTTGTTTGGCCGTATTCGGCATGTGGCAGGCGTTAAAATGACTCCTGATTGCACCTTTTGGAGGGGCGAACGCGTGCCGGATGGGCCGGGGATGATAAATATGGGGAGGGACTCAAGAGTACGGAGGCATGCACGGGGAGTGATCCCCCGTCACGAATCCCTGCCGGCCGCTCCTTCTCCATTCCGGATCCCTCCCATGTTCAGACGTTCTGCACCGGTATAATACTGCTCCCCGCCCGCAGCACTCCGGTCCGGCGTTGCTCGACGCCAGCACCTCTTTTAAGGATCTCCTCAACGGTCTCCACCTGCACGAACACAGGTTCATTCCGGACAGCTTCTGATATATCCTGAAGATCCTGCCCGGTTGCTTTGGGCAGGATCACATTTTTTATTCCCACCCGTTATGCGACGAGGAACATCCTTTATTCCTGTAGTTGTACATCGCCGGTAATCGTGCTGGTACACCTGCGATGCTGATGTTTGCTGTCATGCAATTTTGGACCGGGTACTTTTAAATTTCCAGAAATCCATCGGGAGCCAGGCTGGTGGCAAGCATCACCATATTAATCTCCCGGTGTTCAGTCCAGGTGACGGCCTCCCTGTTTTTGCCATCTAACCAGAACTGTTCGATCTTTTCTCTCAAAGGCACATATTTAAGGAGGGCTTGTACTTTTTGATGAAGGGAACTCGTCCTGTCGGATAAATTCGGATTTTTCCCGATCCATACCGGCAGTTTTTCAACCCCTGCGAGGCCGATTGACAGACCAAACTCGCGGAAAGCAAGGCGGTACCGGGCAGGGAGCTCAAGAGAACCAGCTTCGGTAAGGGAATCCAATCCAGCCAGAGCTGAATCGAGAAGGGTTTCTAACAGACCTGCATAAACCGGACCATCCCGTATCGTCAATCGGGTGATTTTTGCAGCGTCGGACAGGAGGCCGCCGATGCCGAGAGGATCGTCTGTGACGAGAAGCATGCCCCGGCAGATACCGGTCATATCAGCTATCTCCTGCACCAGGACGGGCTGCACCAATTGCCCGAAATCTCTGGTTGCTGTCAGGTGCAGCTCATTATAGGTAACGAGGCCATCGAGAGGATCATGCTGACCCATGGAGGGAACAAGCGGACGCGTAAGATCGATGCTCATCTTCCAGTACATCCTTTTCCGGCCACTGGCAGGGGTAAGGTACGTGAACCTGGCATGAGCAGTACGCGCAAGCTCTATCGCCCATGCAACATAGTCCGGATTGCCAGTAACCCTGCTCACACGATTGAGTGCATGCATCCACTTTGTCAGGTAATGGTAATACTGCCCGTCCTGGTCCCATTCCCGCTGTTCATTATACGGCTCGTTCATCCCGCGCTCGGGCAGGGATTTTCCGATCCTCAGGCCTCCAACGGTTGGATGCAGCTCGCCTTCCTGCAGAGAGAGGCCGCTGATCCAGCCGGTCCGCGGGTCATCGTCACGGTGCCGGCCCAGGGATGGCCGATCGCCTGACGGATGGACTGAAAGCAGGTGAAAAGTGAAAAGATGGGCTGTTTTTGGGGTCAGATTGAAGGGTTCTCTCGTCGGACACCGACATAGATTCAGAGGAGGGATAGGGTACCAGGGCCGGCGATTGCTCATGAACAATGAGAGTGAGGTAAGGTTGATCCAAAAAAACAATTTCAATCGCGAACCGGATCGCGATGGAAAAATTTCGGTATTGTCATAAAATAGCATACTTTATTAATAAAAAAGCACCGTCAGAACGGGGAGAGGGCCTCAGCCAGTCAGAGCGGAGCATCCTGCAGAAATCAACCGGGCGCCACGACAAAGCACTCAAAATACTCAGCAAACTTTAATTTTCCATCGTTTTAACATGCTCTTTCAGCCACCGTTCGATCTCATCGGGCTCATTTTTGTATGAGGCTACCGCCAACATGAATTCCACGATGGTATCCTCATCCACTGCAATGTAGTATCCCTGCTGGCCAAGAACATTTTTTGCAACAACAAGCGCAGTCCGTTTATTCTTCGCCTGTTTCCCCGGCCGCTTCTTCGAGCGGAATTACTTCTCCGATATCTTCCACTTCGTCTTCCGTGCACCAGATCTCGATCGCTTTATCTACTCCGGCATATTCCTGGTGGTACTCTTCGACCGTGGAGCCCGGTGACATGATCACAGTGCTGATCAGTTTGCCCTCCTTGAATCCGTAGAGCCTGCGGTGCGGCCACGTAGGACTAAGCACGGTCACCCGCTCGTAATAGATATCCTGCGCCATCTGCTGGGTGCAGTACACACCTTTTGCCACTTCAAAGAGCGATTCTTTTGCATAGCGCCGGATATACCAGCGCAGTTCTGCCACAAGGGACATGGCGCTTCCCAGAGATGTTGTAGTTATCAAAACCCCGCAGGGCTTTCTCTTCGGGTGATAAAAACGCAACACCCTCCGGCTGGTCTCGGAAGTAAAAAGGGTGTGGTGGAGATCGATACCAGCCTTCTGGAGCACAAGGATGTTCATGCGATCTCCTGGGGATTGTCCTGTGCGGTGTGAATTGTAAAACACCTTTTCAATATGGAAATGACTCTGTCATTTTCATGTGCCTGTATGCCAGTGGACCTCGGCATCCAGTGGTTTTTTTATGTATACATGCGGGTGTCAGTAATCTTATCCAGCTTGACTTTTCTTACCGCAATAGTAAAATCAGCCATGCCGACTGACACTGCCTCGCGCCGCACGGCCATCATCCCGGCTTCGCGGCAGATTGCCTGAAGTTCAGCACCGGTTGCCTTCTCGGTCATTGCTGACACGATTTCCAGGCTCACGCTTTCCATATGCATGTTCCGGGAATGGATCTTCAGGATCTCAAGCCGGGAGTCCAGATCTGGCAGGGGAATCTCGATCAGGCGATCGAAGCGGCCGGGACGGAGCAGTGCCGGGTCCAGCATATCTACACGGTTTGTTGCTGCCATTATTCGCACATCGCCCCGGTTGTCAAACCCGTCCATCTCTGCAAGGAGCTGCATCATTGTCCGCTGGACTTCGGCGCTCCCGGAAGTCCCGTCATTGGTGCGCATGCTGCCAACCGCATCGATCTCATCGATAAAGATAATCGCAGGTGCACGCTCGCGGGCAAGCTGGAACAGTTCGCGGACAAGACCGGCTCCTTCCCCGATGAATTTATGGACCAGTTCACTTCCGGACATGCGGATGAAGGTAGCTTTTGCTTCATGGGCTACTGCTTTTGCGATAAGGGTTTTACCGGTTCCCGGTGCTCCGTAGAGCAGTATGCCCTTTGGCGGTTCAACACCAACGCGCTTGAATATCTCCGGTCGTGTCAGTGGGTATTCAACTGCTTCACGGACTTCTTTTATCTCCTCAACAAGACCCCCGATCTGCGCATAGCTGATATCCGGTGATTCCTCGAGTTCCATAACCCGGACGCGGGAATCGTAAATATTGCCGATCACTTTCACAATAGAAAGCGCGTTGTTGACTGCAACTTTTGCCCCTAGTTTGATCTGCGGGCGGAGTTCTTCAGGTGCCAGGGTTAAGTATTCCTGATTGTTGCCCTGCTGGCGGAGGTAGATCTCGCCGTTTTTAAGTACGTCTACAACCACTGCAACAAAGAGTGGCATACGCTTTAACTGGTTGTTTTCGCGCTTGAGCTGGCCGTTCTCCTTCTGGAGTTCGTCCACTTTCACCTTCAGGTCGAGCATGATAGCCTCAAACTCGTTAAGCTGAAGCTGGTATTTGAGCTCATTTAGCGGTGCAGAGATTTTAACGGCAGTCTCTTCCATATCTATCTTATACTGAAATCTTCAAACATTTATTAGGTGTGATTTTGCTAATCAGGGGAAGAGGGATTTCAATGGGAAAGGCAAGCGGCCCGCTGCTCGTGAGCCCGCAACCGATCTCGTTTCTGTCCGGAGTGGATCCGGACTCAGGGGTAATTGTCGAGAAAGGCCATCCGCTCAACGGGCAGTGCATCACCGGTAAAGTTCTGGTTTTTCCCTATGGCAAGGGTTCAACGGTCGGATCCTATGTGCTGTATGCACTGAGCAGGAACGGGTATGCGCCTTTGGCAATTGTGAATGCTGAAGCAGAAGCGATCATTGCAACGGGTGCTATCATCAGCAAAATTCCCATGATCGACCGGATTGACGTGCCATTAACAAGGCTCAAAAATGGTACCCGTGTGACCGTGGATGGCAGGCTTGGGGAGATGGAATATGATGGTGAGCTTGCCCCTGCCTGATTTAAGATCCTGATCACAAGCATCATATAACTCCAACTCGTACTTTCAGGTATGCAATATCGAGTCACTTTTTCCATTATTATTCTCATCTGTGCCGCACTCGCGATTGCCGGCTGTACCGGGACGCAGAATACTCCCGCTGCACCCGTTGCAGGTCCAGGAACCGGTTCTCCAGGTACTTCTGCTTCTGCCGGGAATATGGTAGTCTCTCCAACCGATGCAGTGCCGGAGTATAATATGGTCACGGCCGATGTCGGTGAGAAGGATTATCTGGGTAACATTCCGGTCATATTCCAGGGCGGTATGGGCCAGATCCATGTAAAAAAGATCGATGTGACTTTGTATCGTTCCGACGGTCTGGTGAAGACTGCGACAATTGGCATAAAGAAAGGCGACCTGGTTGAACTCGAAGGTACCAAACAGACCGATCGCGTGGTTGTCCGGGTGTCCATGGACAACGGGCAGAGTTACACGATTAATGATGTGATGAGCCCGTACCGGACCCGCCAGTAAACTATTCCCCTTTCTTTTTTACTACGACAAAAGGACGATTTTTCATCATGCAGGTAAACTGGCGACAGATCCACGTGGCACGGAACTCATATGCAGCACTCCAGGCAGCGTGCGAATTGTCCGGTTTTTCCTTAAATCTTGTAAAAAACCCTGAAGCGGATGTGACCTGCTACAGTCTCAACTCGCTTAATGAGCCGTTCTACTGCGATGAGATCGCAGGAGCAGACTGTATCACCATTGTTGGCGGACCACACGCAACTGCCTGTCCCACAGAAGTTGCTGAGTATGCAGATTATGTTATTGTCGGGGAAGGGGAGTACACACTGCCCCGGCTTTTAGAAGAGATCGAACGTGGCGGTACAGGGAATATACCCGGTGTGGCAACACGCGATCACCACAAACCGGCAGCATCCTGCGTCAGGCTCGATGCATACCCGGCTTTTTCTGAGAAGCAGGGATTTGTAGAGATCTCGCGGGGATGCCCGTTTCGCTGCGGGTACTGCCAGACGCCGCAGATCTTCGGTCACTGCATGAGGCACCGCTCGATCGATGTAATCGCTGAATTCTCGAACCGGTATGAGCATGCCCGGTTTGTCTCACCCAATGCGTTTTCTTATGGTTCCGATGGAATCCATCCCCGCTGGGAAAAGATCGAGGCACTCTTCAAACGGCTTTCACACCAGATCTTTTTTGGTACGTTTCCTTCCGAAGTTCGCCCGGAATTTATCTGCAAAGAGTCCCTTTCTCTGGTGAACCGGTACTGTACGAACACAAAACTCCATTTCGGTGCCCAGTCGGGAAGTGATGCTGTGCTGGAACGATTGCACCGCGGGCACAATGTGGAGGATGTGCACCATGCAGTCGAGCTCTGCACGGAGTCCGGCATCACTCCTGTAGTAGACTTTATCGTAGGTTTTCCGTTCGAGAGTGACGATGACCAGCTGGCGACTGTGAACCTGATCCGGCAGCTGGCACGGTCCGGAAAAGTTCATGTCCACCGGTTCATCCCGTTGCCGGGTACCCCTCTAGCCGGAACAACCGCGCGTTCACTCCTTAAAGAAACTGAAAAAGTCTGCGGTAAACTCGCTTTGGCGGGAAAAATCACGGGTTCATGGAGTGAACCTGAGATAAGGTTTTTTAGACCCCCTTCAAATGATATACCATGAAAGATGTGCTATTGATAGCAGATCTCCATGGTCAATTCGGTAAAATTGATTCATTTCTGGAATTGAATCCAGAAGCGGTATTTATTGCAGGAGATATCACCAATATGGGTCCAGTTGACACGGTCGACGACGTGCTTTCGCGTATCGATGTGCCGTGCTTTGCAGTTCCCGGAAACTGTGACCCGCGTGAGATCCTCGAGACACTTGAACACTCCGACACCGTTTGCCTCCATGGCTCCAGTATCAACCTGGGCAAGATGACGATCGCTGGTGTTGGCGGATCCAACCCCACACCGTTTGGAACCCCGTTCGAGCTGACCGACAAGCAGATAGATGACGTATTGAACAGCGCTATGAAAAAGATGCAAAAGTCCGTTCACAATGTACTGCTCTGCCATGCACCCCCTTACGAGATCCTCGACAAACCTGGGAATGAGCATATCGGGAGCCACAGTATAAGAAAGCACATGAAATCGTTTGATCTCGTGTGCTGTGCCCACATTCACGAGGCACGTGGCATTATGGAAGTTAACGGAGTGAAAATTGTGAATCCCGGCCCGGCAATGGACGGGTACTGTGCGATGATCCACTTCGGCAACGATGCCAAAGATATCAAAATTGAACTGCTAACCGTTTAGAGAGGAGCAGTTCAAGGTACGAGGCGAGGATTGGCTCGCCGGATACACCAATCTCTTTTGCTATTCTTTCAATCACTACAGCGGCATTGGAATTCTCATCCTCCGCCATGATCTCAATCTCGACAAAGGGCCCTAGTTCATCGACTTCATCCAGAGAGATGGCAGCTTTTGAGAACCGGAAGTTCTCGCGCCACTTGTTAACTTCAGTGGTTTTGGTAAAACCGAGGCGAGAGAGCATTTTTTCAAAAACTTCACCGGATTCCACAGCAGTATTCAGTTCTTCTCTTGCCTTGAGCCCGAACTTTTTGATCTTTGCCCCTTTGTAGGTGACTACCGCGTGATCGTTGGTGTACCGGACCCGGACTGCTTCATCGGTTATGCCGAAGTCGCGGTGAGGAGCGTTATAATAAATATCGTGCTCGTGTATTCTGCCTAAACATTCTGCTCCGTTCTCCAGCAGGTGTTTGCGGACGGGTTCAAGCAAGGGGACCCTGACTTTCAATTCAACTTCGATCATAGGTGTGCCACACTTTTATCTGTCATCGTTGCGATTTAATATAGTCAGGTGAAGCATGGCAATAAACGAAGGAGCTTTTATAAAACTGAACTATACGGGCAGTGTGAACGGCAATGTTTTTGACACTAGCTTTGAAGAAGAGGCAAAAACTGCCGGTATCCACAATGCAAATAAGATCTACGGTCCGATAACGATCTGTGTCGGCCAGAAGCATGTGATTCTCGGTCTTGACGAAGAACTTGTGGGCAAGGAAGTTGGTACCGAAGGTGATGTAACTGTTCTTCCCGGAAAAGCATTCGGGGAACGCGATCCCAAGAGCGTCCAGTCCTTTCCCAAGAACAAGTTCGCCAAGAAGCCGGTCCGGGGTATGACGGTCAAGATGGAGAAGCTCGGGGAAGGTACTGTTGTCGATGTGATCGGCAGCCGCGTGCTCGTGGACTTCAACGCCCCACTTGCCGGTCAGACGCTTGTCTATCACTACAAAATTGAAGAAGAGGCCACCGACCCGCTCGAGAAGCTCAAAGGTCTCATCCGCCTGTACACAGGAAGGGAGATGGAAGCAACACTCGATGATGGCAAGGCAACCGTTACCCTCCCGGCAGGGATCAATTATGACCGCAGCTGGATGCTCTGGCGGGGCCAGATCCTCCAGGAGAGTTTTGAGTTTATCGAGGGTATCTCCGAGATCGTTCTTGTCGAGAGCTACAAAAAATCTGATAAGATAGAAGAATAATTTTTTTTAAAATCCAAAAAAAAATTTTGGCAGCTCACAAAAAATCCGGAAAAAATTTCCGGGCGTGCGAGAAAAATCCGGAAATTATTTTTCAGCAAAATCTGTACACGCACTCCCCGCAAACAAGAATTATTCCCAACCACTAAAAAACCGTAAAAATCCTCATAAAACACCCAATTCTCCGACGTGATCGCAATAGAGGGGCACCACTGGCATTTGTAGGCAGTTTCTCTCAAAAATTAACCTTACATATGTGCCAAAATCTGATGCCCTTAAAACGCTTCTAAATTGCAGGATCAAATCGCGATTAAACGGGTTATTTTGGAGAAATAACGTATCCATTCCAAAACTAATGGAAATATTAATATCTTAGTACGTATATAACATTATACACGATACTACTGCAACCCCTTCGGGAATTACTTGCCCCCCTCACCAACGAGGCGATTGAGCAGGAATCAGATCCAATACCTC
>JAUSBW010000110.1 GCA_030651815.1 Methanoregula sp. | reverse complement strand
GTCCCTGCACAGGTGCCGTATGTGTTTGGCAAGCTGCTCTACGGTTCCCGGTTCCACCAGATCCGGCAGACGCGCGGGCAGCAGGGTATCGGGATCTCTGCCGCCGTGCTCTATGCGCAGCTGACAAGTGGTGTCCCGACGATCGTGATCTCCCGTACCGGCGCTAAAGAACAGGCGCACAAATTTGAGATCCAGATAAAAATCGAGACCAACGAACCTGACATCATCTCCCGGCAGTCTATCGACTGGGACCGGATTCACGGCACCCGGGTGCAGATCGAGTTCAGGAGCACGATGGCAGCAAAAAAGAAACTGCTCGAGTATCTCAAGTATACTTCAGTTGTGAATCCCCACGCGCGGTTCCGGGTGGAGCTGGACGATGAGGCGTTCACGTTCGAGCGCGTGAGCCAGGAGATCATCGCGTGCCCCATTGCCGTCAAGCCTCACCCTCACGGGATCGAGTTCGGGCAACTGAAACGGATGGCTTTGGCAAGCGATCTGAAATTGATCGACTTTCTTGTCGAAGGATTTTCCCGCGTGGGAAAGAAGCTCGCACAGGATATGTGCGATAAGTCCGGCCTGAAATCTACAGTAAAAGTATCAGGACTTTCCGCAGATCATCTCAAGGCACTCATTGCCGCCATGCAGGAAGTTGTTGTGCCACCCCCGCTCACCACCCAGTGCCTTTCGCCCATTGGCGAGGAACTGATCCGGCGCGGGCTCGATAAGGAGTTCCAGATGGACTTTGTCGGGGCGCGCACCCGGCCGGCTTCGGTCTTCTCCGGACACTCGTTCGTTGTCGAAGCGGCGATTGGGTACGGCGGAAAGCTTCCTTCCGAGGGAAATGCCATTATCCTCCGCTTTGCCAACCGTGTTCCGCTGATGTACCAGCAGGGCGCTTGCGCGATCACCCAGTCTGTTGCGAATGTGAACTGGAAACAATACAACCTCTCGCAGCAGGGCCTCCCGATGGGACCGGTCCTGATCCTTGTCCATGTTGCCTCAACAAACGTGCCCTTCACGAGCGAGAGCAAGGATGCGATTGCAAGTATCCCTGAGATTGAAAAAGAAATTGTTCTCGCATTGCAGGATCTGGGACGGGATCTCATACACTTTGTCTCC
>JAUSBW010000107.1 GCA_030651815.1 Methanoregula sp. | reverse complement strand
CGGGTGCATTCATCCCATATTAATATTATTTTCTCAGATATATTACTAAGCCTTTACCCCCTTGCTTACAAGCCATTTGTGAGCAGGATTCCATTGATGCGAGATCTCGAATACTATGTTTAAATATGTTCGAACGCCGAGCTGACCTTAAAGAAAAATCACGCAAAAGGATTTTACCTCAGGTTATAAGATCAGATTATGCCGGCTTACTATTTTGCAATGGAAGGATATCACACCGGGGAAAAACCCGATCCTGCCGAAGATAAACTGATCACCATCCAATACCAGAAGATCGACTTAACCACCGGAGAACCGTTAGGGGAAGTCACCATCTTAAAAGAGTGGGAGAGCTCTGAAAAAAGTATCATTACTGCGTTCTACAACGAATTTTTCAAGCCGGAAATGCCGGTTACGCATTTTATTCCGGTGGGAATGAATCTCGATTATGAATACGAGATGATGATTGCAAAATTCAAAAAATACAACCTGCCCGCAATTACCAGTTACCAGCTCTATTACCAGCGGCCCCGCTTCGAACTCCGGCCTATTGTTGTCCTGTTAAACGATGGCCGCTTTACCGGGGCCCGTCTTGACCTGTTCTCTTCGAAAAAATATGACGGGAGTCATATGAGGAAATGGTACGAAAAACAGGATTTCAAAAAGATCGAGCACTTTATCCGGGAAGAGACAGAAGCCGTTCTCAAGTTGCTGCAATACTTAAGCAAATACAAAACCCGGCTGGGAATTACCAAAAAAACAGAACCCGGCCAGAAGAAACCTGCGGAAAGACCACTCCCCCCGCATAGGGAAAAAGCACTTCTCGCTCCCGTAAAATCCCCGGCAAAAGCCATGCAGGCGACAAAAAGACCTGCTGATGCAAACCCTCCCGCTTCTTATAAAAGTTCAGCCGGGATCGCCAAAGCAGAACTACGGTCTTCTAAAAAATCTCCTGCCGGACCAAAATCCGCAGCCCGGCGATCTTCTGTGCCCCTGAACCAGTTCCGCAAACATACACCAACGAAAAAGAATACGGGAAAGAGAGGATAGGCAGGAATTTTCATTTTTCTTTTTTTAGTAATCCTGCATTAAGCACGTCCGGTGAATTCGTAACGAAACGCCCTCTGCATCAACCGTTCAGACACCCCCTCGATCTCCACACCCGATCTCCTTTGCATGTGTGGAGGATTTCGACACTTGCGACGACAGGGGTGGACTGATGATGGAGGGCGAAAGGAAGACGGTGTACGGTTTCCTCGCAGAGAGCCAGAGCAGCAGATAACCAATCATGGCAAAGGAGAGAACCCTACAAAAAGCGGTAAGACCTCTCCCTTAATCCGGCAATAATCCGGAAATTATTTCGGACACAAAGTTATATTTTTCATGAAGGATGAATGAAGCATATGAAAAATCACCGACCCGCAGTATATTTGATACTGATAATCGGGATATTACTTGCCAGTCTGTTAATTGCATTCATCATCGGTCACGGCTTAAATCTGGAAAAAGACGTACGTCCGCAGAGAGAATTTGAAGGCGGAAAGCTGTACAAGGCAGGGAATATAAGCGTACTGCAGCTAAGCGGCAGTTATAAGGAAATGGGCAGGCAGTACGGCGGGCTGTTAAAAGACGAGATCCGGGAATTTTATCGTATTGCCATCGATGAGCACTGCATCGAGGACAAGGGGATCGATTACGGGACGATCAGGGACTTTTCCCTGATAGCACGTGACAGGTATCCGGAAAAATTCCGGGAAGTGATGGCCGGTATAAGCGAGACGTCGGGACTGCCGCCAGAGAAGGTGGCCATCCTTGAGCAGATACTCTCGATACAGTTCATTCAGGTACAGAAAGGGGCGGGATGTTCGGCAATTGCAGCCTGGGGCAATTATACCGGGGGCGGACCGCTCGTGCTTGGAAGAAACTTGGACCTGGCTCCGGATTTCAAGGAATTCTCCCGGTACCTGATTGTCGTCGTCTACAACCCGCCCGATGATATCCCTGTCGCCCTGGTAGGTTACCCCGGGCAGGTCACCTCATTTACCGCGATGAATGCAAACGGCGTCTTCTTTGAGGTTAACGAAGGGGCCAAATCCGGCGGGAATATTATCGATGCGGACCGCCTCCTCCTCCCCGTAGAGATGACCAGGTTCCTTACGGATTATCCGGATTTTCCCGGGTTTGATGCAGCCATGAATACCACGCGCCCGAATTATGCCTTTATTGTCCAGGCGGCTGACAGGGATGCAGCTTACTCGTACGAGGCTGCTGTTACCGGCATCAGAAAAAGGGGCGGGCAGGAGCCGGGGCTGCTTGTAGCAACCAACGATTTCGTGGATCCTGCATGGGGGCTGGCGCTCCCTGTCGATGCTGAGGACAGGAGCGTGCAGAGGAGGGATAACCTGCTTATGCTCGGCAATGCATACAAGGGGCGGATAACCCCTGAAACGATGATGCAGATACTGGATGTTCCTTTCGACAAAGGCGGGGCAACGTGGCCGGACAGGACAGCGTATCAGGTGGTTGTCGAACCGGCTCATAACAGGATGTGGGTGAAGACCCGCGGGATCCAGGACTGGGTGGAGATAGACCTTGACAACTATTTCATACGGAAGGGAGATCACACCTGAAAACCATGACATCTGTTCGGGCATCACACCTTTCTTTCCCTGTTTTAATTCCGTTGAGTTTGGTCGTTTGGGATAATTCTGAATTATTATATCTTCATCAACGAGCTAAACGCTTGGTCACGGATAAAAAATAATGACAGGAGTTTTTTCCCCTTTTTAAGTGACCATGTGTTTTTTAATCCCTTACTGCGGCTGATTGATGTGATCTTTCTAATCGTAGTATGAAGTCATGTAAACATATACCATGCCAGTCCCGCAATGCACAGCGCAGAAAAAAAGAGCACGAGTGCGATATTGATGATCCTTTCCTTGCTGGTCATGGCAGACCATTCACTTCTCTGTTGTTTTGCCGCAAACCCGATGAACAGGCCAATTGCCGTCCCGGCTAAGGCCCCGAGCGCCACTGCCATCAGGATCCCAAACACACTCGCACTCATGCAGCTTCTCCCTTTACGGTTGCCCATTCATTGATATTAATTACCCTGCGTTCCACGGACCTCGATCTCTCTCCTTTCTATTCTGGCCAAAGTATGCAATCTGATTATTGTCTGCGAGTACACCGGATGAAGAACATTATCGCCACAAATCCTGCAATCAGGGGTGCTGCGGCAGGTCCGGCTGCACGTGTTGTCTCTGCTTTTTGCGGGGGTTGGGGGATAAGTCCGATATTGACCGGCAGGGTCTGGCCCGGGATGACCGTCACTGTCTGTTGCAGGGATATGCAGCCATCCAATGAAACTGTGACCGTGTGATTCCCCACGGTGAGATTTCCGGTTGTGACCGGTGCTAATCCGATATTCCTTCCATCCACCAGCACGCTCGCACCAGCAGGAACGGATGTGATCGCAAGCCCTCCAGTATTCGGAACCAGTGTTGCGATCACTTCGGTGATCCTGCCCGCTTCTACCGGGACCCTGGTGGAAAACTTCTCGTATTCGAACTGCGAGAAGATGACATCATACGTGCCGGGCGCAAGTGCTGAAACTGTCAGCGGTGTCTTTCCTAAGTATTTTTCACTCATCACTACGGATGCACCATCGGGAACTGAGCGAAGGTCCATTGCACCGGGTTGCACCTGTGTATCGATGGAGATCGAGGGTTTTCCCAGTGTGACCGAAATGGTACTGTAATCCGCCTCACTCAAGTGGGACCGGTCATTGGGCCCGCTCACCACCCAGACAGTGTAGGTCCCTTCATCGAGTCGTCCCCCGATGTTTGCCGTACCCCATTTGTAGCTCCAGCGGTCATTGCTGTCCACCTGCACGCGGGTGAACCCACCCTCGTCTGCACGTTTCGAGATATCATCCAGCGCAACACCATTTACCGGGAGATTGGGCCCGGTTAAGAAGAGATAGACCGTCTGGCTCCCGTAGGAATAGCCCGAGAGCGGGATGATATCCCCAATGGAGGCCTGTATTCCCGGTGCGGCAGACGCACTGGTGATGAGCAGGAGGCATGCAAGGGCAAGCATACAGGACACGATGGCGGGATGATGATGCATATGTGGTACAGCCGTTTATGTTCCGTAACCTCTTTTAGTCTTTGGGTTGTGGGGATTTTCGATCCTCACGGTTTATCCCTTCCGGGGTTCAATCCCAGATAAGGAACCAGAGTATGAACGAACCAACGGCAGAAGACAATATCTCATGGGAAAAGAACCGGATCGAAGCCCTGACAGATGGGGTCTTTGCATTTGCAATGACCCTGCTTGTCACCAGCATGATCCTGCCCCATGCCGCTGATGCGCCCGCTCTCACTGCGGCTGGAGCCTTAACCCTGTTGATACCGAATTTCATCCACTATGTGATCGCGTTTTTTGTTCTCGCTGCGTTCTGGACTGCTCACCATCTCCAGTTCAACCAGGTTCGGTTCATCAGCCGTCCCTTCCTTAAGTTAAACATTATCGGCCTGTTTTTTGTTACGCTCGTCCCGTTCACTACAAGTTTTGTCGGGGATTACCCGGATACCCTGGCATCCATTGTCTTTGAACTCAATCTCATGGCGCTTGGCCTGATGATGTTTGTGCAATGGTACTATGCAGCCCATAACCGGCGGCTCATCTCCCCACAGTATCCCGAATCAAAGGTGCGGCAAGGTCTTTACCGCAATCTTGTGATACCGTTTTTATCACTTGCCGGGGTGATCCTTGCCCTTGCCGGTTCAAATGAAAGCACGGTCGTCTACCTCTTATCCCCGTTCGCCTCGTATGCAATGTCCTGCCATTTTGCCAGAAACCAAAGCGGCGGCGAAGGGGAAGGATGAAAAATACCGGTTAAAGGATCGCTGTCTCCAGCAGTACTAGAGCGGTTGCTCTCACGTGTGTTTGCAGTCGTTGCAGACAACGACAACTATCGTCTTGTCATTGACAGTCTTGCAGTCTGTCCACTCAATATTTTTTGAACCACACTTCCGACAGTTTGACATAGTGATGCAAAGGACAAGTTTTGGTTGTAGAGATCATCTTTTCGTATCTATATAAAAATTTCACAGTTCCTTGTCATACACCACATGCACAAAAAGAGGAGATCATGAGCCGGTTTGCATGCTCTCGCCAGGCTTTAACACCTGCACTTTGATGTCAGTTGTCCGCTCAATGGCTTTTTTGAACTGCAGGGGATCGGCAGTGATCTTGTCCCAGGTATTGTAATGGATCGGGATGACGGTCTTTGCTCCTATAAAATTTGCCGCCATCATCGCTTCTGCAATTCCCATGGTAAAGCGCCCGCCAATCGGGAGCAGTGCGATGTCCGGGTGATAGAGTTCCCCGATGAGTTTCATGTCCGAGAAGAGCGCTGTGTCCCCCGCATGATAGACTTTTACCCCATCCATGCCGATAATAAATCCCGCGGCAGCTCCGGCAGAAAAACCCGGACCTGCCTCTTCGACTGCGCTCGAGTGCACCGCGGCAGTCATGGTAAAAGACACCCCGTCAACCATGATTGTACCCCCGATATTCATGCCTTCGACAGGCAGACCCTTCGCTTTGAGATACCTGGCTATCTCCGTGATTGCAACGGTCTTCCGGTTGAGTGCAACCGCCTCTCCCAGATGATCCGCATGACCATGCGTTACCGCAACAATATCCGGGTTCATTACCAGCACGCTGCCGCCTTCAATGAAGGGATCGATGAGCACTTTTTTTGAACCGGTAAGCAGCACGCACGAATGTCCGAGCCAGGTGAGTTGCATATATGCAGTTCTTCTTATAATCAGATGAAATTTGCCATTGTTAAGCAGGAACGAAAAAAAAGCGCACCATAGCTAGAAAAAGGTCTGATACTGGTAAAGGTTCTGACCTTTACGTTATATCAATCAGTTCAGCTTCTGTGATATCTATGGAGTCACCAAGACTATCCGCAGTTGCGCTCCGGGTCATCTGCTCGGAAAGATCGCGGTCTTCCATTACGTCCCGGATGCGGTCGATATACGAATCAATCGTCGGGTCTTCCTGCTCTTCGATCACATGGCGGTATTCGCGGAGCGTTGAAGGGCTGATTCCCAGCTCGTCGGACACTTCTTTCATGGTCTTGCCGGATGCGATCAGTTCTTCCATCTTCACTTTGTCAAAGGGCATCTTGAAGTCAAGCTCGCGGAAGAGCTTGAGCCGAACCCTTGCCCGTGCCACTGTCTTTGACAGCTTCTCATCACCAAGTACCCTGGCGATCTCGGTGTCATTACTGCCAGCGTAGAATAACGTGACGAGTTTGGCGAGCTGGATCGGCTTTAATGAGGTCTTGAAGATTCCCTGTTCAGTGATCCCTCTCATGACGAGAGCGACCTCGCGTTCGATCGCGTCGCTGTCTCTCAAAGTACCATGGATATTTTTCATAGGCTCGACGATTTTGGTCTTGCCCGACATGGAACTGAAGAGTTTTAAGAGCTGTGCTTTGCGTTTGTCTTCGGTCATTGCATACCCCGTATTGGGATTAGGATATACAATACTTCGTCAACTATTTAACCCTATCTTAACGCGTTGTTTGACCAAAAGACCTTTAAATTGATGTTCGAATGCACTTAAAGCATAGTGCTGTTTCGCGTGCAAACCGCTCAAAATGGTGCACATTTTTTCTGGTTGTTATTTCATTTAAAATGTAAAACCGGATGCCAGGATGCCAAATGTACATATTTTGACTATCATACCCGCAATGACCAGACACGCTTAGAGAAACAGATGAGAGTCTTTTTGTCGTCAGTTGTGCAATGCTAGTGAGAGTTTGATTAGGGATCACCATGAGCGATGTATTTGAAAAAGTGATGGATCTTGCCAAACGCCGTGGGTTCATCTGGCCCACATCCGAGTGCTACGGGGCAGTGGCGGGGTTCATCGATTATGGCCCGCTGGGTGCGATGATGAAGCGGCGGGTTGAGAATATCTGGCGGGATTTTTACGTCATCCAGGAAGGCTGCTACGAGATCGAGTGCCCGACGATTGCACAGGAAGCAGTTTTCATTGCTTCGGGGCATGTGAAGGGATTTTCTGACAAGATGTGCCAGTGCCCGCACTGCAAGGAATTCCTCAGAGCGGACCACGTGGCAGAAGCTGGCGGGATAAAGAACCCCTCCACCATGAAAAACGAGGAACTCGCAGCAGCAATTGCCTCCTGTACATGTGCAGCCTGCGAAGAGGTGCTCGGAACCGTTGAAGTCTTTAACTTCAACCTTATGTTCCAGACCACGATCGGCCCCGGTTCACAGCGTGTCGGTTACCTGCGCCCAGAGACGGCACAAGGCATGTTTGTGGATTTCTCCCGCCTGCTTCGGTTCTACCGGGACAAGCTGCCGTTTGGTGCAGTGCAGATCGGCAAAGCCTACAGAAACGAGATATCGCCCCGGCAGGGTATGATCCGGCTCCGCGAGTTCACGCAGGCAGAAGCCGAGATCTTTGTCCACCCGGACGAGAAGAATCACCACCCCTCTTTCAAGCGCTATGCGGACTATACGATGCCGCTGCTTACCTATGTCCAGCAGGAAAAATGCGAAGAAGCAGTCCCGATGTCCATGCAAGAAGCTGTGGACAAGGGCGTTATTGCCAATGAATACCTTGCCTACTATGTAGCCCTCACCCATCATCTCCTTGTCACGATCGGTATCAAGCCCGGGCGGCTCCGCTTCCGGCAGCACCTGCCTGATGAGCGGGCACACTATGCCACCGACTGCTGGGATGCCGAGATCCGGTCCGAGCGGTTCGGCTGGGTCGAGACGGTAGGACTTGCCGACCGCACGGATTACGACTTAAAAGCCCATGCACAGCAGAGCGGTACTCCGATGACAGTCTTCATCCAGTATGATGAACCAAAGAAAGTGGCACGCAGGCGGATCATCCCGAACATGAGCGTGCTGGGCAAGCAGTACCGCAACAAAGCAAAGGCGATCTTTGAAGCGCTGGCAAACGCAACACCAACCGCAGAGGGCGCAGATGTGGAAGCAGATGGCGAGAAGATCCACATTCCCGCTGACCTGTTCGAAGTCCGCGATGAAATTGTTGATATCCGTGGCGAGGATATCGTGCCGCATGTCATCGAACCCTCGTATGGGATCGACCGCATGTGTTACGCGGTGCTCGAACAGTCATATGATGAAGACACTGCAGATGGTGAAGCCCGCACGGTGATGCGCTTCCCCCCCAATGTTGCGCCCATACAGGTAGCCGTCTTCCCGCTCATGACCCGTGATGAACTGGATACGATAGCCCATGAGATCGCCCGCTCACTTCACAAGGCCGGCATACTTGCCGAATACGATGACAGCGGGGCGATTGGCAGGCGCTACCGGAGGCAGGACGAGATCGGCACGCCATTTGCGATCACTGTCGATTACGACACGAAAGACGATCAGACGGTTACGATCCGGGATCGGGACAGCATGAAACAGGTACGGATCGCGATTGACAAGCTCCCATCCACGGTCTGTGCCCTGTTGGACGGAAGCCTGAAGTTCACATCGCTGGAATCATAAACTGGTAACAAATCCCCCATGAGCAGCATCAGTCATCCTTTGATAAAGTCGGACAGCATTGAATCGCGGGAGTACCAGCTCTCGATTGCTATGAAGGCGCTGGATGCCAACACGATGGTAATCCTGCCCACCGGGCTTGGCAAGACTGCGGTTGCCCTGCTCGTTGCCGCATCCCGGCTCTATAACGAGGGTGGCAGGATCCTGATGCTCGCCCCGACAAAGCCGCTCGTGGAACAGCACCTCCGTTTTTTTGAAAAGTATCTCCTTGTAAAACCACAGGAAGGCAGTTCTGCATCCCCGTTTATGATGTTCACCGGGGAATCCCCTCCGGATGAACGCACCGCGGACTGGAACCAGGCTACCGTGATTCTTGCAACTCCTCAAGTGGTAAAAAACGATCTCATTGCCGGGCGATACACCCTAAACGATGTAACGCTGCTGATCGTGGATGAGTGCCACCGGGCAGTGGGCAACTATGCGTATGTCTTTTTGGCCCAGCGGTATATGGGCACTGCGAATAAACCGCTCCTCCTCGCGATGACAGCATCCCCCGGAGGCGTGCAGGAGAAGGTGCAGGATGTCTGCTCTAATCTCGGTATTGCCAATATCGAGAACCGGACCGAGAACGATCCGGATGTTCGCCCGTATGTTTTTGAGCGCGAGGTCGAGTACCTCTCGATCGACCTGCCTCCCGACATTAAAGCGGCTATCAACTCCTTAAATACGCTTCTTGAGGACCGGCTTGCACTCCTCGGCTCGTTTCACTTCACGGTGCCCAGGCGCGAGAAGCTCTCGATGAAGGAACTCAATGCGATCAATGCCCAGATCCAGCAACGGATCCGGAACCAGGACCCGACAGCATACTCAGCTGCATCGGTGTACGCGGAACTGATGAAACTGCGGCATGCCGTCACCCTCGCAGAATCGCAAGGCAGTGAAGTACTCAAAGGATATCTTGCAAAGCTTGTTGCCGAAGGCACAGGATCAGGAGGGAGCAAGGCCAGTCAGCGGCTGGTAAAGGACCCGCAATTCCAGGAACTCTTCGATCGCACGCTCGGTTGGACAAAAGAACTGCACCCAAAACCCGAAATTGCACTGGGGATCGTACGCGAACAGCTCGAGTCTCACCCCGACAGCCGGATCATTCTCTTTGCCACATACCGCGATACCGTGCAGCTCCTTGTTGAGTATCTCACGAAGCACGGTATCTCATGCGAACGGTTTGTCGGGCAGGCGACAAAGGATGCCGAAAAAGGGCTCTCGCAGAAGAAGCAGATCGCAGCCCTGACCCGGTTCCGCGAGGGTGAGTTCAAGGTGTTAATCGCAACGTCTGTTGGCGAAGAAGGCCTCGATGTGCCTGCTACAGACATGGTGATCTTCTACGAGGCAGTGCCCTCAGAGATCCGGTCCATCCAGCGCCGTGGGCGGACAGGCAGGTCCGGGGCGGGAAAGATTATGGTCATGGTGACGAAGGGGACTTCGGACGAGGTCTTCCGTCACGTCAGCGTGGCAAAGGAAAAACAGATGCACAAGAGTATGCGCACTATGGGCGGTTTTTCCCCTGCCACACCACAACAACCGCTTGTGCTGGAGCCAGAGATCCTCGATAATTTCACCCCGCAGGGGCCGAAGATCATCATCGACGACCGTGAAACCTCGTCAAAGGTGGTAGAAGTCCTCTCCAACATGGGGGCAGTGATCAGGATCGAACGTCTCCCGCATGGGGATTATGCTATTGGCGACCGGATCCTTGTCGAGCGAAAGACTGCCCGGGACTTTGTCGATACTTTGATCAACCGCGATCTGCTCGGGCAGGTAAAGGCGATGGCAGAGTCAGCCCCCCGCCCGGTGATCATCATCGAGGGCGGGGATATCTACGCCCAGCGCGACATGCACCCGAATGCGATCAAAGGGGTGCTCGCGGCACTCACAGTGGACATGGGAGTCTCAATTCTCTTCACGCGTGACGAGCAGGACACCGCCCAGATGCTCTTTGTGCTTTCGAAACGCGAGGACAGTGAACGGGGCGAACGCAAGGTGCACCCGAACAAGTCCCACCACTCGCTGCGCGAGGAACAGGAATATATCATTTCGGCATTCCCGGAGATTGGTCTTAAAAATGCCCGGTTGTTGTTGGCGCATTTCGGGTCGATTCAGGGGGTTGTGAACGCTTCATTAGAGGAGCTTGCGGCAGTGAAAGGGATTGGGGAGAAGACGGCGGGGAAGATCTTTGATTTGTGCAAAAGAAAGTATAGTTAAGTAATCTTGTTTCCTTTTTTTCCATACGATCAACTGAAAACAGAGTCCGGCTGGTGCCCACCCCTTCTGATTCGCCCGGCCGCCGGGTCTGGGCCTCTCTGTGCGGGAGAGTTGACACGAAATAATTCAGCTGTTTTTCCATATGTGAAAAATCGTATCGTCACTGGGGCGCCCCTGATGCAAACCCATCCATTTCATTTAAAAAAATCAGAGATATTCCCGGTCGTTCATGTAGGAACGGAGCACCGGGGGAACCTGCACCCGGCCATCCGGTTCCTGGTAATTTTCGAGAATTGCACGCATGACACGTGATGTGGCAATCGCAGTTGAGTTGAGCGTGTGGAGGTGCTGTTTAAGTTCAAAGTCGATCTTATCCCGCACTTTGATGTTGAGTCGCACTGCCTGGTAAGAGGTGCAGTTCGAGCAGGAGACCACTTCTTTGTAGGCATTTTCCCGTGGCATCCATACCTCAATGTCATATTTTTTTGCAGCAACCGTACCGATATCACCGGTACAGATATTGACAACATGGTAAGGCAGACCGAGTTTTATGAATATTTCTTCTGCATTTGTTAAGAGTTCTTCATGTATTTTCCAGGAATTTTCAGGTTTGCAGAAGACAAACTGTTCTACTTTTGTGAACTGGTGAACGCGGAAGAGGCCTTTTGTGTCAAGACCGTGCGCGCCGATCTCGCGACGGAAGCAAGGAGAGATGCCGGCAAGTCTTAACGGGAGATCTTTTTCTTCGAAAATCTCATCCTGGTACATAGCGCCAATCGGGTGCTCGCTGGTTGCGATAAGGTATGCATCGCTGCCATCGATCTTGTACATCACTTTCTCAAAATCATTAAGATCTGTAACCCCTTCGTAGGAAGAGCGATTGATCATATAGGGGGGGATAATCGGGATGTAGCCTTTTGTAGCAAGCTGGTCGATGGCAAACCGCTGCAGTGCCATATCAAGAAGAACGAGACTGCCTTTTAAGAAATAGAAACCGGCACCGGATATCTTTGTGGCCCGCTCGAAATCAGCCCAGCCCTGATCAACTGCCAGCTGGCCATGGTTCCTGAGTTCGAAATCAAAAGTTTTAGGTGTACCAACTCGTTTTATTTCAACATTTTCAGTATCATCTTTCCCCACCGGGACACTATCGTGCAGGAGATTAGGCAGGCGCATTAAATATGAGCGGATTGTTGTCGCGTTCTCTTCCTGCTCAGCATCACAGTCCTTGATCTTCTGCGGGAGATTGGCCGCTTCAGTCATAAGAGCGGTTACATCCTGGCCGCCTTTTCGTGCTGCATTGATCTCACGGGCAATGGTGTTGCGCCGCTGGCGGAGAATATCGGTCTCCACTTTGAGTTCTCGTGAACGGACATCTTTTTTTAGCAGCTCGTCCACCCATACGAGTTTCTCTGTATCATTGCGTTTTTTGAGATCTGCCTTTACTGCATCCGGGTTAGCCCTTACAAACCTGATGTCAAGCATTGATGATTTCCTCTTGTTGAATAAACTAAGTAACCTGTTGATTGATTACTCATCATAATGTATCGTTTTCATTCTTATTTACACAGGTGATTCACAGAAGTTTTTCAATGATCTCTGTGCCAATTGATAGACTGCCAAACAGGAAAGACTGAGAAAGCAAAAATTTTCGCTGCTGATTACCAAAAGTGTGAGTGGGAGGAGTAAGCCTCCTTTTGTTCCAGCGGCATTCAGCTCTGCGCCATACCCGGGCGGATACCGGACTATCCACTGGCCCTGTTCTGGCTTGCACCCGCAGGGATTCGTCGTTCCAACGTATCCTGTTCCTCAGACGCTCAGCGAGTTACTCGCACGGTTGCCCATGCTTCTTGCCTTTAAAGGCTCGATCGCATCATTGCTAAAAACAGGCCGTGTCGTTTCTGTGCCATTGCCGTGACTCTCGCCACCCGTACTTGCGTACGGCTGCGTGACCGGTGGGTGGGGGGACTTTCCTCAGCGACATTTAAGTCACCGTCGGCCGCTCTCTCCCTCTCGCTTCATATATTGGCCGCCCGGCCTGATAAGCACAGCGCCAGTGACAAACACAAGGGTGTATTTCCACACCTGCATTTTAAACGACAATGCCGTAAATCCGTACTGGGGGTCCAGACAAAAAAGGTCCGGATTACATCATATCATTGGCATTTTCATGACAGAGAGGGGTGGGTAACAGGTTCGATACATTGTTATCCAAGCTGCGCTAAGCAGACTTTCAATATGGGGGGAGAAAAAAAGCATGCTGACAGCAGAAGAAGGGGCACTTGCAATACGGCTCGCACGCGGCGCACTTGAACACGCAGTAGGGAAAAAACCGAAACACGAACTTAAACTCACCCCTGTCTTCAACGCGAAACGGGGCGTCTTTGTCACACTCACCTGTGGTGGCGAACTACGTGGCTGTATAGGCCTGCCGTATCCGGTGATGCCACTGGGGCAAGCCATTGAACACGCAGCGAAAGCAGCAGCACTCGAAGACCCTCGGTTTCCACCGGTATTTAAAGACGAACTCGCCAAAATCGATCTCGAAGTTACGATTCTCACCGTCCCGGTACCCCTGTTGTGTGAACCGGCAGAGCGCCCGGCAAATATCACAGTGGGAAAACATGGGCTGATTGTGCGGGGCATGGGCACAAGCGGTCTCCTGCTCCCCCAGGTTGCAACCGAGTACGGCTGGGACAGTACAACCTTCCTTGACCATACCTGCACCAAAGCCGGGCTGTCGGGTAAGTGCTGGACTTCCAAAAATGTTGAACTGATGACCTTTGAAGGCCAGATCTTTTCCGAGAAGAAGGGAACCGTTTAACCTCCTGAGCGCACATATACAGGCACATCAGGGTGCCACATGGGAATTTCATTCGAGAGTTTGTACAGCGATATCGCCGGCCGGTGCGGGAAGTTAACCGTTGGCAAAAAGATTGTAAAGACTCCCGCCCTGCTCCCGGTCATCAACCCCCATCTCCAACTTGTCTCCCCAAAAGAACTCAGGAAGATGGGCGTAGAAGCGATCATAACAAACGCCTACATTTTTTCCCAGAGCAAGCAGTACCGTGAGCGCACTCTGTCAGAAGGTCTGCACAAGGTCCTTGATTATGATGGCGTCATCATGACAGATTCAGGTTCGTTCCAGCTTTCCGTGTACGGCGAAGTCTCGATCACCAATACAGAAACCCTCTCCTTCCAGCGCGACATCAAAAGTGACATCTGGGTACCGCTCGACATCCCCACCTCCCCGGCAGCCGACCGTCAGACGGCAGAAGGCGAACTCTCGATCACCATGCAGCGCCTCGCTGAAGCAAAACAGGTCTTTGGCAACGATGCCCCGATTGCCGGCCCGGTCCAGGGCGGTATCTTTGAAGATCTGCGGGAACGGGCAGGAAGGGAAGTCACAGCACTTGGTTTTACCTTCTGCCCGATAGGAGCCGTTGTTCCTATCATGGAGCAGTACCGGTACCGGGATCTCGTCAGTGTCGTGATGGCGGCAAAGCGCACGATCTCACCTGCTGCCTGTGTCCATCTCTTCGGCGCCGGCCACCCCGCCATGTTCGCACTCGCTACAGCGATGGGCTGCGATCTCTTCGACTCGGCCGCCTATGCCCTCTATGCCAAAGAAGGCCGGTACATGACCGTGCATGGCAGTTACAAGATCGACGAACTCGCTGATCTCCCCTGTGCCTGCAATATCTGCCGCACCCATACAGTAGAAGAACTCCGCACTTCACCGCAGCGCGACCGCCTGCTCGCCCTTCACAATCTGCATGTCACCCTCGCTGAGATTGCCCGCATCCGTCAGGCGATAACGGACGGCTCGCTCTGGGAACTGGTCGATGAGCGCTGCCGTGGTCATCCGCAGCTGCTTGCCGGCTACCGGGCGCTTCTCTTACACAATACAGAACTCGAAAAGACCGACCGTACCTCCAAGCGCCGCTTCTTCTACCGTGGCGACGAGAGCTGCGCCCGGACAGAAGTGCTGCGCTACCAGCAGCAACTTTCACGTCTCCGACTCGGCAGGGAAGTGCTGGTGGCATTCGATGGCGGTGCACGGGAAGAATTTGATGATACGCTCCTGTTCAAGCCCCCGTTCGGTCCGTACCCCAAGGAACTCAGGGAGACATTTCCCATAGGACAGAGCGAGATCCCCGAATGGGATGACGCAATGGTGCGGCAGGGATGCCGGGGCATACGGGCACTGGTTGAGAGCCACCCGGATACCCGCGTGGTTGTGTCCTGCAGTAAGCGGTGGGAAACGATTCTGCGACAGGAAGTGACGGATTGTGAGGTGCGCAGTGAGCCAGTTTAATATCCGGAAGCGGGACGGACTCGGCCGGACCGGCCTGTTCAGACACGAGGGAACGGAACTGAGACTCCCGGCAGCTGCTGATACGATCAGTCTCTTTCCCGCACTTGGTACCCTTCAGAATGCCAACATGCCCGTCTGTGCGCCGGCAGCAACAGCCCGGCAATTTCCCCCGGCAACGGGAATGATGCCGGTCACCATCCATCCCCAGCTTGACAATACTGCCATGAGCGGCGACTGCGTGATGGTGGCCAACTGGCATACCGCCTTTGCCAATCCCCGTAATTATGTGGACTGGCTGGTTGGGCTGAAGTTAAAGACGCCGTCCGATACCGCGTGGTACGCGCCGGCAGCCGCCATCCCCTCAACGGCTGCTATTCTCTGCTACTCCGGCTTTGACCTCTTTGATTTTATAGGCGTTGACCTCAAATCTGCGCAGGGTATTTTCTGCACAGCAGACGGTGAGTTTTTCGCTGATGCAATGGACAGCGGCATCTGCACCTGTGCCGGCTGTGTAGCTAAAGATCTCAAAGAGCACAACCGGAACGCACTCCGGCAGGAGCTCGCCCTGATTAGCCGTTTCATCGAACAGGGACAACTGCGGGACCTCATCGAGTCCCGCTGCCGGATGAACGCAAACCAGGTGGCAATCATGCGCCATCTCGACAACCAGTACCCGTTCATGGATGCTGTCCAGCCGGTTGCACGGAGTGGTGTGATGCGGGCAAACTCCGGAGATTCCATGCAGCGGGTCGAAGTCCGCAGGTTTGCAGAACGCGTGCTCACCCGGTATATCCCCCCAAAGACCGATGTGGCCGTCCTACTGCCCTGCTCGGCCAGAAAACCCTACTCGCTCTCCCAGACGCACAAGCGTTTCCAGCTGGCTATCGGTGGCCGGGCACACGAACTGATCGTCACTTCCCCGCTCGGCCTCGTGCCCCGGGAACTTGAGACCGTTTATCCTGCAGGACATTATGATGTGCCCGTCACCGGTTACTGGGATGCGGAAGAATGTGCCTTCATCAGCAGCATCCTCACACGGTATTTCAAACGTCACCCGTACCGCCGCATCATCGCCCATCTCGAAGGCGGGGCACTCAAAGTTGCCCGACAGGCAGCCGGGGCAGCGGGAATCACCCTCGAATGTTCCTGTGAAGAACGTCCGACCAGCGACATCGCCCTCAATGCACTGGACAATGCCCTTGCCGGAGAACGCAGGATCAAGGATGACCGGCTGCATGGCATGGCCTCGTACCAGTTCAATATCGATCTCGACACCAGAGGGACCACACTCCGGGGACATTTCCCGGAGGTATTCTACAGCCGGAACAATCTCCAGCTCTTCTCCATTGACACCGGCACCGGCATGCTCCGCCCGACCATTGACGGATGGAACCTGATTCCGGAAGGCTACCGGGTGCATATCGACGACTTCATTCCCGAAGGCGATGTGCTGACGCCGGGTGTAGTCAGCGCAGATCCAGAAATCCGGGATGGCGATGAAGTGCTGGTCGTGGGTGCGCGTGCCCTTGCCACCGGCCGGGCTGCCATGCCGGCGGATGAGATGCTCCGTTCAAAGCGCGGTGTTGCAGTCCGGGTGCGTAAGATTAAGCGATTGTAAAGAAAATTTATAATCCAGCATTCTTGAGTGGTCCAGATTCTTTAAATTATTTTAAGGAGTGACAGGGTTGTATTCCATTGAAAAAGCCGGGCAGCTTGCCGATAAAGTATTCCAGATGTGGGTCAAGGCACCGCATGTAGCCCATCATGCACAGGCCGGACAGTTTGTTATCATAAGGATCGATGAGAAAGGCGAGCGCATCCCTCTCACCATCTCCGCAGTCGATGGAGATTCATTCCGGGTTATTTTTATGACCATCGGAAAGACCACCACCCATCTCGCTGCTCTCCGTACTGGCGATCATATTCAGGATGTGGCAGGTCCTCTCGGTAAACCCAGCGAGATGCACAGGTTTGGCACCTGCGTGCTGGTCGGCGGTGGCGTTGGTACCGCAAGTCTTCCCATCATCGCCCGTGCCCTGAAGGCATCGGGTAACCGGGTAATCGGGATTGCAGGCGCACGCAATGCAGGCCTGCTCATTTTAGAAGATGAGATGAGCAAAGCCTGCGATGAACTCCTGATCTCAACCGATGACGGTACAAAAGGTTTTCACGGATTTGCCGCTGACCTGCTTAAACAGGTGATGGCACGCGAACGAGTCGATGCTGTCTGGATCATAGGGCCTGCGATGATGATGAAAGTCACCTGCGAAGTGACCCGTCCGGCAGGGATCAAAACATTCGTCAGCCTCAACCCGGTCATGGTGGATGGGACGGGCATGTGCGGCTCGTGCCGGGTGATTGTCGATGGTGAGACAAAATTTGCCTGCGTGGACGGCCCGGAGTTCGATGCCCACAAAGTTGATTTCAACATGCTGATGGGACGGCTCCGCACGTACCAGCCCGAAGAAAAAGAATCACTCGAGCGCTATAACGCGCACATCTGTGCCTGCAAAGGCGGTGATCACCATGCATGACCGACCAATCGACCAGCGCATCCACGATTTTTACGAAGTGGATGGGGGCCTGACTCCCAAAGAGGCAAAGATTGAGGCTGAACGCTGCCTCCAGTGCAAAAAACCGCTCTGCGTGAAAGGCTGCCCGGTCAACATCGACATCCCTGCGTTCATTCGCGAAGTGGCTGCCGGTGACTTCAAAAAAGCAGCCGCGATCATCAGGGAGCAGAATATGCTTCCGGCCATCTGCGGCCGGGTCTGCCCGCAGGAAGTGCAGTGCGAGGGTGAGTGTGTCCTTGGGATCAAGGAAAAACCGATCTCTATTGGCGAACTCGAACGGTTCGTTGCCGACACAGAACGAGCGCACGGCATGGTGCTTCCCCAGAAGAAGGCGTCAACGGGACGCAGAGTGGCAGTTGTCGGCGCAGGTCCGGCAGGTTTGACCGCTTCTGCCGAGCTCGCCCGTATGGGTTACCATGTCACCCTGTTCGAATCGCTCCATGCAGCAGGAGGGGTGCTCATGTACGGCATCCCGGCATTCCGTCTGCCCAAAGAGATTGTCAGGGCAGAGGTCGACGCGGTTCTCTCTCTCGGGGTTGAGCTGAAACTCAATCATCTTGTCGGCCGCAGCGTCACGGTCAAAGAACTGCTCAGCTACGATGCAGTATTTTTAGGCACCGGTGCCGGCCTCCCTTACTTCATGGGTCTGCCCGGTGAAAATCTCCCGGGCGTGTACTCGGCCAACGAATTCTTAACCCGCGTCAACCTGATGCATGCAGACCGTTTCCCGGTCTATGATACCCCGGTCAAGAGAGGCAGCCGTGTGGTTGTTGCAGGTGGAGGAAACGTGGCCATGGACGCGGCCCGGGTCGCCAGAAGGCTTGGGGGGAAAGTCACGCTTGTCTATCGCAGGCGCGAAGAGGATCTCCCTGCCCGCGAGGCTGAGACCCTGCGGGCAAAGGAAGAAGGCATCGAATTTGTCATGTGTGCCAACCCCGTAAAGATCCTTGGCGACCAGGTAATAACCGGCGTCGGGTGTGTGCGCATGGAGATGTGTGATCTCGACCAGTCCGGCAGGCCGGAACCTGCTCCCATCGAGGGCAGCCATTTTACGATCGATGCGGATGTCTTTATCGCTGCAATCGGTCAGGGCCCCAACCCGCTCCTGATCAGCGAGATGCCCGAACTCAAACGCGGGAAACGCGGAAATGTTATTGTTGACAACGAATTCCGCACTTCCATGCGCAAGGTTTTTGCTGGTGGCGATGTTGCAACCGGCGCAGCCACCGTCATTCTTGCTATGGGTGCTGCAAAAAGTGCGGCGCATGCGATTGACAGGATGTTGCGGGAAGAATAATCATTTTTTTGTGTCTGTTCAGCCCGAACGGTGTACAAGCTGATGGAATGAACGGAGTGTCATTCATTGCACCCGTGAGCGAAGCTAAAACGGGTTGAGCATTCTTTTTCACTGTGGATATGTATCCCCGGATACGGCAGAACCCGCTCGCCCCTCCCTCGCTTCTGAAAGTGACGGAAATCTTCTGTTGGAGTTTATCCATACGGATATCCCGTCCGGTCTGATTGTTATCAAATGGGATTATCGGATCATACATAAACGCCAGAATTTCCATCCGGTGATTTTGATAACGATCGAGAGAGATCCATACGTGGCAGTTCCCGGATTATTCTTGTAGTACGGGAAACCGATTGCATAAATTGCCCTATTTTTCAGACCTCCGGAAAAATGACCTCCATAATGGGCTTTTTCCTAGCGAAAGTCACATCAAACGGGTATAAAATACAGGGTAAAAATAACCGCGATTTAAAGACCCTTGGCGGCCTTCTGATGGAACCCTTTCCTGCCGTATTTTGGCAAACGGGACGACATTCAGGCATATTTTTTACATACCTCAAAACGGACGGTTTTACGGGGTTTTCCGGATAAGGGCCGGGTAAACGGAGCCCGGATTGGGCGTATTTCCCCCCGTCTCAATGATATCCGAATCAGACCGTTCTCAGTCATTAAAGAGTAAACAAAAACGAAAAGCAGAATACTGAAACAGGGGGAAATCTCACCCACGGATCAATTCCGGTTTACGGCCCGGACAAACTAATAACCCTGATGATCTGTTGCACCGATACCGGGTAGAGAACTTTTGACAGCATGAGGACCGTCCATCACCACGAAAAACGTTCAGAACATTTTCCCGACCTGCTCGTTCTTCCCAAACGCTTCGTTAACAGTATCCATATTTCAGAACGGTGGCCCGGCGGCACGAGCGAGCGCAGCTACAGGGTGCGAAGGTAACAAGACAAAAAAACGGCAAGTCCGAGCCCCACGTGCGTTTTGCAAACGAGTCACTGAGTGTCAGGCATGAGTACGACTAACAGCGACGAACATTCAGCTTAGCGGTATGTGAGAAGCAGGCGACAGCAGCCGATGGCGACAGAGCAGCGCAACAAGCCAGGGGCGTCCCTTTTTGGTACAGAGACGTTAATCGTATTCAGGAGTATGGAGGCATCAGCCCACATCTTTTTCGATCCTCTTATTACATACGTTACCCACTAAACAACAGCGAAAATCGGTCTGCATCATTTTCACCACATATTCTCAACCATTCCAAAGTTTTTTTAAATTTGCTAAAAAAACCAAAAAGTAAAAGTATCAATCCTTCGCAACCAATGCTGATCATATGCCGTTTTGTACATCCTGCGGTGCAGAGGTTGCCGCTGACAAAAAGTTCTGTGTGCAGTGCGGAGCTCCCATGGAACAAGTCACTGCACCGGCAGCTCCAGTAACACCCGCTGCAATTAAAGTTCCTGTGACTCTGCCACCCGACTATGGGACTCCACCGGTACAACCCAAAAAACCCAATACTTCCATGATTATCGGGGGAATTGTTGTTGTTCTTGTCATCATTGCTGTAGTATATTTTGCAGGAATGCCGATGCTCAAAGCAAACCAGAAATCTTCTGATGGATTTGTACCATCCCAGACACCGGCAGTCACTCACACCATGGTGCAGACTGCACTGCCAACATTACAATATACCACAACCATACCGGAAACAACCACACTTCCGGTCGAGGTGCGGGATGCACGTCTGGAAGAGGATTACGAGCAGGTATATACCCTTAACCAGAAGTTTGCCTTTGGCCAGAAAGTAAATTTCGCCCACGATCTCACGCGCCCCCCGCTGTATATCAAGTTCAATCTTACCCCGACAATAATTACCCGTCACCGGTTAATATCTATCGGGACTAACAATGAACACTATGAGAATACAACAGAGACCAGTCCCTACGCATGGTTCGAGGTCAAGGTGCTCGACGCAGGATCCGGATCGGTCATTGACCAGCAGGGCTTTGGAAATGACTACTCGGATATCACAAAACAGAATTTCATGGTGCGGCAGAAAGGAAATTACCGGATTGAGATGTCAGGAAATGAAGTTTTAGCCGATGTTCAGGTGCTGATAGGCACACCCTAAAAATCTTTATTGTCGGAACCGTATGGTTTTAATTTTTTCCGCTCGATTTTGTGCAATCCTTTATATATGACTAAAAATCCTAAAATTGGAGAAGAGCCATTATTATTCATTTCCGTAATCGTCCCGGGATTTTGACACAACCCGAATCTTATCCGATCTTTACACGACCAATTTTTCAAGAGTTACCGGAATGATTATTGAGGATGGGAAAAAAGGGTTCAAAACTTATTATTTTAAAAATTCCCTACGACCAGCGAATAGAGATCTGCTTTTGGCACAGGAGGCGATGCAATCTCCCCCACATCAATATGCTCATCAGGATAGCCAAGGTTCTCGCAGACTGCGATCCGAAGCGGACGACAGTTTAGCCTCAACAAGCGATGATACAATTCACCGACTTCGAATTTCGGATCGGCAAGAAGATACACAATTTTTCCCCGCTGCACTTCCTCAAGCGTTTCTGACATCCCCCTCTCATGCCCTTTTCCATGCGCCACGACAACCGCGATGCGGGCTAGTGGGATGTGCAACCGGGCAGCGGCAACCTGAAGGGAAGAGATGCCGGGGATCACATGCCCGGAAAGGTACCCGAGCCCGGCAAGCATAGGATCTCCGGTCGAGAGAACTACAATATCCTCCGGCAACTGGTGAAGTGTCTTGAAATCATCAATCGTCCTGACCTCACATTCCGGGGAAATAAAAGCTCGTGCGATCTCAATTGCACGGTCAGATCCATAGATTTTCTTTGCTAGTCCGATCACCCGGATAGCCTGCTCAGTGAGCATCCCCGGTCCGCAGCCCACACCAATAATAATCATGGACTTTCCCCGATTACTGCACCGTTGCGATCCACGAGCATCACGTGAACCTTCGGTCGCTCTTTTTTAAAGTTAGCAAGAGTGTCGCGCATGACCGGTTCAAATGATGACGATGCGGCAAATTCTTCCACAGTTGCGTAGCCGGTACCGTCAAGAATCTGCGGGTTGATATGACGGAGGATCAAGGCCGGTAAGCCACAGAGGATCACTGCTCCCGTTGCTGCGTCCAGTGCCTCGCCAATTTTCCCGCCGACAAGAATTACCTCATGTTCCGGATAGAGCAGGCGGGCATACCGCAGACCAATTCTCCCGGTAGTGATCACCGGGTTCTTTGCAGAAGATACCTGACCGCAGACCGATTCTTCAAGATGATCATCCCAGGGTTCGACAAGCCCGGTTGTTCCAAGTATGGATATACCCCCCTCCACACCCACACGGGAGTTCAGAGTCTTTTTGGCAACCTCTGCTCCCTTTGGAATATGAAGTTTCACAAGGATTCCGGAAAGTCCGGTCACGTTCCTTCCTTCCTCTATAGATCTCATGATGCAGTCCAAAGAAGCGAGGCTGATTGCCGGTTCCCCTTTATGGTACCGGGGGGTATTGCGGATGAAACGGCCAATACCTTCACCGGGTTCGAGATGGATCCCATCCGTTATTTGAGTTGCTTCTGCAACAATAATCACACCGGCAGTTACATCCGAGGGATAATCCCCCGCATATTTTTTGCAGGATGCTCTCCCCGCGTATGCGTCTGCCGTGACTTCGATAATCAGTCCACAGGGAATGTGAATCGAAACCGATGTAATTGTGTTACCGGAAAGAGAGAGGACTGCTGCTTTGCATGCGGAGGCAGCGGTGGTGCCGGTGGTAAACCCGCGCCGGAGCACGGTACCGGAGGCGGTGAGGATGGCAAGACCCTGCTCAACTAAAGGAAGTAATGCCGGAGAAGTGCTCCGTTCCACCCATTCCGGGGGATATTCAAATCCGGTGACCGGGTCCAGCATTTTTAGAGCCCTCAATGAAGATGGTGATACATTCGTTGACTGCTGCCACCGCGACAGGTGTACCGCCACGGGTGCCTTCGTTGGAGACTGACGGAATATCTATGGTGCGCAGGAGTTCCTTGGACTCGGCTGCATTGACAAAACCAACGGGCGTGCCGATGATGACTGCCGGGCAGATACCCTCTTTCACCATCCCGCAGAGGGAGATAAGTGCTGAAGGGGCATTCCCGATGACTACGATCGAGCCGTGAAGTTTATCACGGAGGGCAATAAATCCGGCCGAGCTTCTCGTGATCTCCCGCTCAATGGCAATCTCTGCACCGAAGTCAAGCGCACAGATCACCTCGCTCGTGTGACCATTCTTCTGGATTCCAACCTGAACCATCCGGATATCAGTGATGATCGGTGCCCCTGTCCGTAGTGCTGCGAGTGTCGCAGGGACAGGATCGTTTTTGAACCTGAGCAGGTTGGCCATCGCAAAGTCGCCCACGGCAATCGAGCAGCGCTGCCGGACACGATCCTCTGTCGTTGTGTTTCCGACCATCTCGCGGGCGAGTGTCCGCGATCGTTTCGAGATCTCGTATCCTTCTTTTGTGTCAGCACCGGGGTCAATATACGTACTTGTGGTGGTACCCACGGGGTGTGATGATTCCTTTGACATTATCTCCCATCCTCCAGATCCTGCTCTCGTTCCCGCCAATGATCACAGTTGTGTGCATATCAACAGAGTCAATAACTGTTTCAACTTTCCCAAGCGTGGTCACGATCGTCTCTTCTCCCTCATCCCGCAAGGCATTTTTCACAAGTGCCAGGGGCGTATCGGGTGAAAGATATTTCCGGGCGTGTTCAATTGCCAGCGCAAAATTGTGAGGCCGGCCCCGACTCTTCGGGTTGTACAGCACTACCGGAATACCTACAGAAAAGATCGCATCAAGCCGCTGTTCGATCACTTCGAGAGGGGTTAAAAGATCCGAGAGGCTGATCACTGCAAAGTCTCCGGATAGTGGCGAACCGAGCAGTGATGCTGCTGAATTTGCTGCTGTAATGCCCGGTATAATTTCCACATTGATCTCAGTACCCGAGTGCTCGAGTACTTCAAGAACGATGCTCGCCATGCCATAAACCCCGGCATCGCCTCCGGAGACAATAGCAACGGCATGGGTTTTGGCCAGATCGATCGCCGCTTTTGCCCGCTCAACTTCTTTTCCCATTGAACTCCGGATCACATGCTTTCCCGCGAGCAGCGGTTCGAGCGGCTCAAGATAGGACGCATTGCCGATCACGTACTCCGCAGTGGCTATCGCCTTGAGTGCCCGTGGGGTGATATACTCCCTTCGTCCCGGACCAAGACCAACAATGGCAAGGGATCCCTTAACCATTTCAGTGTGCGATGGCAACAGTAACTCTCCCGTAAACGTTCTTTTCCATGACAAGTTCTTTTCTTTTGGATACAGCAAGTGCACAGGGTTCGGCTACGCCCAGAAGACCAAGACGGGTTGCCTGTGATGGAGATTTTTTGGATTGTGCGTTTATTGTATCATCGTCAAGGAATATTAAATTGCCAGAGAGTGCTTTGATTGCATCAGTAAGGCCGCTCTCATTGAGTTTTTTTACCGTGGTTGCATAGACCAGTACTTCGTGCCCTGTTATGCCTAAACTGGAGAGCGCCTGTTGTATTGCATCAATCACTTCTTCTTTTTTTACGCCTTTCCTGCATCCGACCCCAATTGAATATTCCCCGGATTTTACCAGGACTGAAACACCGGGGCCGGCAATGACAATACCGGGGCTCTGCACTGCATGTACCGGGACATCTGCAACCAGCAGCGCAGCATTTACCTGGCGGGTAGAATCCCGGTTTACAATCTGAAGCCCGTTTCGCTGTGCGATGGCTTCTACAGAGTCCCTGCCGGCAGATTCGGTAGCAGTGGTAATAACCGGCTGGATGCCGATTGCCAAGAGTTCCTTTGCAAGCTCATTGGCACCGTGATGACCTCCAAGAACCGGAATCGCATACCGGAGATCCGGGCTTACAACAACAACAGCCGGATCCGTCCATTTATCTTTGAGCAGAGGTGCAATCTTCCGTACAACAATTCCCATGGACATGAGCGCGATAATCCGTTTCTTCTCCCCAAATACCACGGAGAAAACCCCGGGTGTGTATTTGACTGCATCGGCACCAAGAGCAGCTGCTATGCGTTCTGCATCCAAAAAAAAATAAGGAAGTGCGATAACAACAGTATCGGTCATGAGTAGAGGTGGGATCGCGAATATTCCGAAGCGGTTCCAAGGACAGCCTGCCCAATAATAAGCAGGGCAGATTTCGTAATACCGGCTGCCTGTGCTTTCTGTGCAATATCGGCAACCGTGCCTCGAATTATCTGCTGGTCCGGCCATGAGACATGGTAGATTACCACAGCAGGAGTATCGGGTGGGCAGGAGAGTTTTTTTGTTATTCCAAAAAAGTGTTCGCTCCCGAGGAAGAACGCCATGGTTGCCGGGCTTTTCGAGAGATGGGGTATGTAATCCCGTTCCAGTGTCTTACCGGCAGGACGGGTGATGATCAGCGTATCGGATACTCCCTTTGGAGTATACTCTGTACAAAGGGCAGCTGCGGCAGCAAAGACAGAGGAGACCCCGGGAACAATCCGGACAGAGATGCCGGCTTTTTCCAGTTCGGCGATCTGTTCGACAATCGAGCCATACAGGGACGGGTCACCGGAATGGAGCCGGACTACCTGCTTTCCCTTACGGGCACGATCCGTCATAAGGGTTATTATGTCGTTGAGTTTCATGCCCCAGCTGTCCACTTTTTCGGGTGCAGGGGAAGTGGCGACAAGGGCGGGATTTACAAGGGATCCGGCATATATCAGAACCTCTGCTTTATCTAATAACTTTCTGCCCCTGACCGTGATCAGTTCCGGGTCCCCGGGACCGGCACCGACAAACCAGATGACCGGATTATTTTTTTGCATACATCACGCTCATGTAATCGCTCTCATACGGGAGATCTTCTTCCCGGTATATTTTCATATCGGGAAAGAACATCCGTTCGACTAACACAAAATCACAATACCCTTCAGAGCGCAGTTCAGCGGCTTTCTTCCGGGGTCTCCGGACTTTGAGAAATATCCCGGTATTCACCGCAGACCCATCCGATACAAAAAAACTGCTGTTGACCGGAACACCGGCGGCGGCAGCGAAAGCTGTGATGGAGCTGATGCCAGGTTCAGTCCGGAACTCAATTTCAGGGTGTGTCTCAGCAATGACAGCACAGAGACGTGAGAAGGTGGAAAAGAAGTTCGGATCGCCAAGAATACCAAAAACCGCAAGACCATTTTCAGCGACCGGGGCGATCTTTCCTGCATTCACCACCAGACACCTGCGGATCTTCATCTCGTCATTGGTCATGGGAAAGTCCAGCACTACCGGTTCGCGATACGGGGCAACGAGCTCGTGGGCGATACGTCCCGGAACAAATACGGTGTCGGCTTCCTTGAGAAGCCTGATTGTCCGCAGAGTTAAAAGCTCGGGATTTCCCGGACCAAGTCCAAGTCCTATGAGCACGCTGCACCCCGTGCGACAATAATATAGACAGGATCGATGGGTTTGAACATGATACTTTTTGCAATGTCATGCGATCGTGAGACCTGCACCTGAACGACCTCGGTGAACAGCCCGAGTCCTTTCAGGGCAGTCACCGCACGTTCGAGCGTACTCACCATGACTACGTTTATCACGATCGTCCGCTTCACCTTTTTTGCCAGCACCGGAAGGATCTCTGCAAGTTGTTGGGTGCCCCCAAGGAATGCACAGTCATACACCTGATCGTTTTTGAGAAAATCCAAAGCGTCCGTGCAGAAAAAATCAATGTTGTGCACCCCTGTATTCCGTGCGGTTTCCGTTGCGAGCGAGACCGCTTCTGACCGCTTGTCAAGCGAGCAGACTTTTTTTACGGCCTTTGCCATCGCTATCGAGACCTTACCGGTACCGCAGCCAATCTCAAGGACGGTGTCGGTTTTGAGCAGTCCCAGTTTGAATAAGGAGACTGCCATGATCTCGTCCTGGGTCTGTCCGCCGGCAAGTTTTGTGCCGTTCATCTGCACAAGTTTGGTTGTGTTATGGTATTAAGGATTGTTTTATCTCCGTCTCGGGAGATAAGAGGGGGCACGGGAAGACCCCGAACTTTAGGTCGGGGATGAAGTGCCTCCCTCTTTGTCGTCTAACGCTCCTATTGCCTGCTAACAATTGTATAAGTCAAAATGAACCGAGGTCA
>JAUSBW010000085.1 GCA_030651815.1 Methanoregula sp. | reverse complement strand
ATATTAAAAAAATGGCATTACAGGGACAAAACCTGTTACCATCATTCAGGGTAGGAACTACCCGGTGAGCTTGTGGACTTGCGGTACGCATACCGGGGTATGAAGCAAGAAGCCCCGTCCTTTAGGGCGGGGTAGTTCACTCGGTTTATATTTCATTTTTCTTGTTTTTGAACATTCCATGTTCTCAACAAAAATCTTAATGAGAATTATTGTTATCTTTCCTTACTCATCGGGTAATTAAAAAATATCCTCATGCGCAGAGTGAAAGTGAGTCGCTTGATAAAAAATCATCAACCTCCCCTCGACAAGCACCCCGGTCGTCCGCCCTATTCCGCTCCTATCTGGCGTGCGGCCATAATCGAGAGGTGGTGGCGGGCTGGCGATGTGAGCGGGGGTGCCGGGAATCTCCGGAAAATAATAGTTGGGGCGTATGGATACTGCTCACTCCCCCAAAAACACCGAAAAGCACACATCCATAGCCCACCCCATATCGAACTCAGCCAAACGGGGGACCACCCACGACAACGACCCCGGCTGCGCGGGTGGATGCATGGCATGTGTGCCGGGAAATTTCCTGTGCGGACCGTGGCAGAAAAATGCTAAACGGTCCCTGCTTGAAATTCCCCCATCGCGATCCGGATCGTGATTGAAATTGTTTTTCCGGATCAACCGTACCCCGGTCTCATTGTTTATGAGCAATCACCGGCCCGGGCATCCTATCCCACCTCTGAAACTACGTCGGTGTCCGAAGAGAGAATTCTTCACTTTTACCCCCAAAACAGCCCTTCTTTTCATTTTCCACCTGCTTCAGCCCATCCGGCAAGAGATCGACCATCCAATTGAGCCCATTTGGGCACTTTTTTGAGCCATAAACATGCCGAAATTCACAGAAAGGGGCTCAATATGCGGTTTTCAGAAAATATATAGCTCCACTTTTCGAAAATTCGGCACTTTTTGGGAACCGGACCCCTTTTGAGGAAGTAGGGCTCCGACGTAGAAGTGGGTTTGGGATCTCTATACTCATCCCCATCTCATCTCACTCCTGGTTAATCCCCCATTTTCACGTCGGTGTCCGATGAGAGAATTCTTTACTTTTACCCCCAAAACAGGCCTTCCTTTCATTTTCCACCTACTTTAGCCCATCAGACAAGAGATCTGCCAGCCAAACGCGCCTGTTAGCGTACATTTTGGAGCCCGAAATATGCCGAATCCAGCCGAACGGAGCACATTCTGAAGTTTTTAGAAATGCGTGTGCCGGAATTGGGTGGATTTGAGCCGGAATTGGTACCCGTACTCCTTCCCTGATAGAGGGTCTACGACGGAGAAGTGAGTTTGGCGGAGTGCAGGTCTCCCAGAGTCCCGGGCCGGAATGATCGATCCCAAAAACAGGGGTTCTTTTTCCCTTGACCGTGCTACCCTACGGCCCCTTTCCCGACATCCGGAGTTCGTCCGCAATATTCCGCCCCTATCTGGCGTGCGGCTGCGATTGAAAGGTGGTTGCGGGCCGGCGATGCAAGCGGTTGACGCAGGCGGTGCCGGGGAAGGCATTCAGAGGGGAATTGACAACAAAGTAATGATTATTCCTTGATTTTCACTATTCCCTGTTGAGGGATTTCATGTACAGGAGTATTCGTTCCCGGTCTTCGTTTTCCTGTTTACCTTTGAAGTAAATCTCGATAAATGTGATGGAATCCATGGCAGGATCAAATGCATAAATCACCCGCAGGCCGCTGTTCGAACCCCGGCCTTTCAGGGACCGGCAACGAAATTTCCGCACCTTGAAAACCGGGTCGGAATCATCCATGCCTAGATTTGCTATCTGCACGATACCCGTCAATCCTGCAGGAATGCGGGCACTCAATGCAACCGTGAATGTCCCCAGATCCTCTTCCAGTGACCGGAAGTCTTTTGACAATCTTTTCATATCGTGATCGAATTCGGGTAACCGGAAAAATTCAGTCATCCTGATATTCTCTCACGGACATTTGCGGATCGCGGTAAAAAACGAGTTCATATTTTATTGGGGAGCTATCAGTTGTTGCGATATAAGGCAGGTCCGCATGGGATATTGCGCTGACCTGCGATGCATTCATGTTGGAATATTTGCTGATGGTATTCTCAATGTGCTGTAGTTCCGTTGCACTCAGGAGGCTCACATCCGGCTTGTCGCAGGATAAGAATCGCTTCTGATCGTATTTTCCGTATTTGGAATCGACAGCCTCAATTTTTCCCTCTATGGTGAGTTCAGTGATGGCAGTATCAAAATCGCCCGGTGCCGGCCCGTGAGGCAATTTGTAATACGTTTCACCAGTCAGAAATTCTTCAAAGAGCTCGTAGTAATCAAAATCTGAGAAGTAGAGAATTTTCCACAGGACAGTCTTTCCAACATTCGGTGCACAACCGCAGTTGTGGATAATATAATGAAGAACCTGCTTGAGTTTCGGTAAATCCAATTCATTTTTTTCAATAGTTTCGGTCATTGACTATAAACCTGCGAAATAACTCTAATCACGTATTGCTATCGTGGAATTATATAGGCTTTCCTATAATGTTCTCAATAGTTTTGTTTTCATGAGGCATAAGGAAATTGGCAGGTGTATCAATTCCTATCCAATTTTCATTTTCCAGAATTTTTTTACATGAGATAAAGAGGCCGGATACCGGTTATTCATCACCCTGTCAACCTCCCCATCAGCTCTCGTGCCTTGGGCCCGGACACCCTGGACACCTTTTTCACGATTTCCGGAATCTTTTTTCTATACCATTTTCTCGTAAAACTTTCCGCACCGTGATGACATACTCGCCCGTGATCTGATTGATGAACACCTCGTCCAGCCGGGCACCTCCCGCCCTTGATCGAGCACCCCGGTCGTCCGCCCCATCCCTCTCCTATCCGGTGTGCGGCCCCAACCGGGCATGAGTTGGTGGCAGGCCGGCGATGCGAGCGGTTGTAAGCGGAGGTGTTGGTACCTCTCCTCACTATTGAGAAACGCCCCCGGTTTCCATGCCATCCTGGACACGATAACAAAAAATAACACCCAATTATGTTGTGGGAAATGGATTGCCCTATTCAGAAAAAAATAATAGCCTGAAGACATATGTACTCTTACTATTATGGCAACGAAACGAATCCATAATCCTGTCACGGGTAAATATTACGAGTTACGGCAACGTTCAACCGTAAATGGTGAAGCCGGACAGATTAAGGGATTGTGGAGCTCTAAAAAGAAAGCAGGGAGTAAATAGTTGGTAAATACCGGTACCAGGTGGTGTATCGACACCAATACACTGGTTCCCTGGCTGATGACAGATTCCCGTGTACTTGACCTTCTTATTAAAAAATATGGAATCCCCTCAGATTTTCGGGATATCTATCTGAACCGGCATAAACATTCAATTGATTTTATCCAGAAAATTATTGATTTGAAATCCGAAGGATTTTCAGATGAGTTCTTTTTTTCGTATCTTGCAATGAACGAAGTATACTCAGCAGTCCGCGATGAGATCCGGAGTATCCTGTTATTCAAAAATGGCACACCCCTCTCACGGTGGAGTGAGGAGAAAAATTCTCTTGATCTTCCAGAGGATTCTATGGAAACAGTATACGAAGACATCGAAAACAAGTTCGATGTATTATTCGGAAATAATACAATAATTCCGCTTTCCGATGAACCAGAAGAAAAGGGCGATAATTTTTCTGAAATTGTGGCATCCTTGATTTTCACCTTCAAACGTGTTAAAAATCAGGATGCAATATTACTGACAACAGCCATCTCTGTCAGAGCGAATTACTTTGTCACATTCGATAAAAGATTAATATCCGAAGTATCGAAAGATCTTGAAAAAAAATATCAGTTATTTCTTATTTCTCCTAAACATGGCAATACTTTGCTTAAAAAAGTAAAGACACCGGGCAGATAATCCGTTACGGAATGAAACTTCCCGCGTTTGATGCTTAAGCCCTTCCTGTGCAGGCAAAATCAACATACCCATTGAACGGGTCAGTCTTGAGCAACCGTACCCTTACTTTCTCACCAACCCTGAGGCCCTGCTGGCCCTGCATCACCCTGCCTTCCGCAGGGGGAGTGATAAGCCGGACATACGTCCCTTTATCAGAGGCGCCGGTGACAAGTGCATCAAAGGAATTGCCGATCCTGTCCTGGAGCAACATGGCAGCAGCAACTTTGCGCATGAACCGTTCGACCTTCTTTGACCCTTTCTCCTTATCGGTCAGCCAAGCAGACTGGTCAACGAGTTCTTCAATGGTATAGGGGCTCTCTGCCGTGTCCAGCACGGATTTTACCAGCCGCTGTATGATGAGATCGACATACCGCCGGTTCGGGGCGGTGCCGTGCGTGTAATCAGTGACCGCGAGAGCGAAGTGACCTATGGGAGGCTCGCCGGGATCGAGCGGAACGTACTCGCCGGCCCCCATCAGTTTTACGACAGTGAGTGACAGGTCGGGGAAGCGGAACGGATCGAGATCTTTCTGGCGGCTTAAGAATTCCGTGAGTGCCTTTGCATCCGGTTCATCGGGCAGGATCTCCCCATAAGTGGCTGCGGTCAGTACAATCCCGTCCCAGTGTTTCGGGATACGGACTATACGCTGGATCATCGGGATCCCCGCGTTTCCAAGGAATGCCACGGTAGTACCGTTAGCAGCCACCATGAACTCCTCGATCAGGTTCCGTGCCATATTCTTCTTCTGGACAACAAGATCTTTTACCTTACCGTCCTTAACGACCGGCTCGGCTTCTATAGTTTCGAGTTCGAGCGCACCCTGTGCAGTACGGAATTTTTTTAACCGGAGTGCGGCCTCGTGCTGCAACCGCACCTGTGCTTCAAGTCCGTCAACGTCCCGCACAATAGGGGGAATGGGCCCTGATCCTTCCAGCCAGTCTCCGACTTCTTCATAGATGAGTCTGGCCTTGTTGGCAACGATCGCCCGGTAGAGGTTGCCGTGACGGACACTGCCGTCGGGAAGCACCGTGTATTCAATGATCACAGCCCTGCAATCCTGTCCGGGCAGGAGAGAGGAGATACCTTTTGAGAGACGGTCAGGCAGCAGGGGGTAGGTGACAATTCCCGTATAGACTGAAGTGCCGTTGTATGCTGCGTACTGATCAGCCTGCGAGTGCCTGGGAACATAATGATCTACATCGGCAATCGCAATCCTGACATGGATCTCATCATACGATCCCCGTTCGCAATACTCCATCTGGTCGAGATCCTGTGAGTCGTAGTTATCGATCGATGACCAGAGGAGGGAGCGGAGATCCACCCCGTTCTTTCCGATGGCTTCCGACAAATCCGGGTGTATCGCATTCACTTCACGGATAACAGCTTTTGGGAATTCTGGTTTGAAACCGTACTTCTGCATGGCAAAAAAAGAGATGGCCTTAAGGTTAATGGAGCGGCGGTTTTTCATAGGCAACTGTTTGGGGTTTGATGGCAGGGATGATAAAATAGTGCATGCCCTGTTGAAACGGATCATGGACGGGCATTATGATCATGGGTTAAGGGGTCGAAAAAACCCGTGACTTTAGTCGCGGGATGAATCGAACCCCTTAGTCAATTACTTTCACGCCCCGGGGCTAGCAGTTTAAATACCGGTGATAAGATCATAGTAATTGTCGAGTTGATGGCGGCTGAAAGTGCTACTTCAACCGGATCAGTAGGGTGGGGCACACCCGAATTTGCGCTCATGGA
>JAUSBW010000069.1 GCA_030651815.1 Methanoregula sp. | reverse complement strand
CTGCTGGATCAGATGTTCAGAATGACCGGTGATTATCCTAGTCTCTCCCATAGTGTGCTGTCGTTCTGCGAGACAGGCGACCCGGGCAAAGTCGTTCAGATACCGGGATATGGATTCGCTGCTGTGACGGGTTCTTCGCTTGATATCCGTGAAATCGTGTCCTTTGAGGTATAACTCGACAATTGTCACTTTGTGGGAGATCCCGGGTCCGATATCCTTTTTGTTTCCTCTCGTGGGTACGATGATCCCTTCATCTTTCAATTCTGCTATACGGGTTGATATGGTGCGAAGACTCTCCCCCAGCAACAGCGAGAGATCCGCTTGCGTGAGAACCCCGCCCTGATCATAAGCTTCGTTTGTGATTCTGATGATTCGATGCCTCTGCAGGTACACTGTCCCGTTTATAATAACTTCAAGATCGGAGGGGTCAAATAAGGTAAGTCGTACTGGTAAGGTTTTGATCTTTGCCACTTCAATTCCTGGTGGTACATCAGCGGGAATTGCCCGGTAGAGTAATTGACCATCTGACCGATCCGAACCGAGATAAGTGTTAAAATACGCGAGGAAGAAATCCTTAAGACTTCTGGCAATTGCTGCTGCAAAGGCGTAATCTTCCATCAACTCGGCAGTCATCTGTGTGTCAATTGTTCGATGTACAAGACTCACATAGCCCTTCTCCACTGACTCTTTGCCCATTTCTATCACCCATTCCAATAACAAAAGGGACCAGCTGGAAGATATCACATACGCAATATTGCAGTATTTCGATTAGATTGTCATGGGTTGTGCCTCCCTGATCATCCCATCTTTTATTTAAAACATGGAACCCTCATGGTGGAACGCAGTGTGGCATTTCTTGCACTATCCGTTTCCTGGCGGAGTTCTTTTTTCTTTTTAAAAACCAAAAAAGCCGGCACTCCTCATGGTTTATTAACAAATTTAATATCTCTCTAACGTGAAGTACGTGTATGGTTCAAGAGTGGCAGCCTGATGCGATTGTCAGGATTAAGCTCGACCAGATAAAAAAAGATTTTTTTGATTATATTAAAAAAAATATTGATAAAATTGACTCCAATGTCCCTGTTTTTTTCGGTCACATTACAGCAACCTTAGAAAAGACCCTCCCGGATATCAATGATGATCTCTATGACAAATTCATCGATACAATTACTGCCAGGGTACTCGATGCCAGTAAAAGATCAACCGAAGTTTCCTTTGTCGAGAAACTGTTCGAACACGCCATACGGAACAAGCGCAAGAGGAAGGGACGGACCATCTATGACATCCTGCTGGGCTTGAAGATGATCAATACCGGGAAATATTCCGAGGCGATCGAGCAGCTCAAACCTCACCGGGTTGTTGATGCGATCATCTGCCCCTCGATATCTTATTGTTATTTTGTCCTCTCCACCCAGCAGGGTGATGAGTCTGATGCTGCCGGAAGAACCGTCCGCGGCCCCAACCAGATGGCGCTCGCTGCCCGCGAGCAGATGATTGAGTTAATCCGCTTAAATCCCCCGGTCAACCGGCTTAAGGATCTCGAAGTGGTTGATGATCCCCGCATCAACAAGGTTTTCTGGTTCATGATAAAGCAGTCCATTGAGTGGTTCCCGAGCGAACGGGAGCTCATCAGGATCGGTCTTGACAAAGCTTCCCGTGACGGCATGAGCGATATCAAAGAAGAACTGCTCGGCATTGCGATCGAGCGGTTCCCGAATGATATGTATTTCCTGCGGGAACTGTACAAGCTCAAACTCGAAAAGCGTGATGCGGGGGGTGTGGCTGGCGTAGTCAAGCAGATGACCCAGCAGTACCCGGAGGAACTCGAGCCACTCTATTACGGAATGAAACTCTCGGTGATCACTGCCCGGGTCGAGACCTATTACCGCTTCCGGAAGCTGGCGCTCATAAAGAAAATGCCCTTAAACGTCCTTGTGCTCCTCGATTTTGCATTCGAGCTGATGAGCGGCAAACAGTATGAGGCACTGGCCTGTCTTGAGGAGATCAAGGTGAAGTTAGGCCCCCGGCACTACTATGCGACCCTGCTTGAGTATGTAGCGCATGACTTCCTCTCTGAAGATGAAAAGAAGGTCAAACAGGCAAAGAGGGCGATGATCGACTCGATCGACCAGTATTGCCTGAAACTGCTGAAGATCAAGGATCAGTAAAGGGGTGCAGATAATGAAACATGGATCTGGAATGTGTGTTCAAAGAATGGAGCGGACAGGGGCAGGAGAGTGCTTATGACCAAACCCACGGTGATAATAGTAAATGATGACCCCGCACTGGCAATCGAACTTTCCGTCCTGCTTAAAAAGAACGGGTATACGGTTTCTGCCACGGTATCCAGTGGTGAAGATGCAGTGAAGAGTGAGACATCCGGGCACCCCGCGATTGTACTCATTGATCTGTCGATACCCGGCAGGCTGGATGGAATTGCCATGGCAGAACAGATCCAGGCAAAACTGAATAGTCCGGTAATTTTTATCGTATCCTCTGAAGATGAGGCGAAACATGCAAAGGCAAAGCACCCTGGATACGGGTATATCTCGAAACCTTTCGATGAACGGGAACTCCGTATCGTACTGGAATCCGCACAGTACCAGCAGGAATCAGAGAGGAAGATCCGTGTGTCTGAGGATGAACTCAAAAAGTATCGCACCCATCTTGAAGCGGTTATCGCACGGCGCACCGCGGAGCTTAAAAAGACCAATGCACAACTGCACCGGCTCCTGCACTTCATAGAACTGACCGAACGCAAACTCGCCACCGATTCGCTTGAAATTGACCTTCATGATGAAAAGGAGATCCCAATCAGCATCGAAGAAGGAGTGATCACTGCAGATCAGGATCTCAGGGTCGTCCTGATCAACAGAGCAGCCACGCAGCAGCTCGGCTGGGCGGAAGATGATGCAATCGGGACAGGCATCGGCGAAGTGTTTGCCAGTACCGATGCGTCAGTAGCTAAAAGACTTGATGCCTCCTTAAAATCCATGGCTTCTTCCGGCACTGCCGGAGAGTCCTTGGGAAATATTCAGGTAAAATCAAGAACCGGAGATGCCCCTGTATTTGTAACCTATGCCGAACCCATTATTGACAGCGATGGTGAGCGGGTGGGTGTTGTTCTTACCTTCCGTGACGCAGCAGAGAACCGGAAAAAGGAGTACGAGGCATTGCGTACCCGGAAACTTGAGTCGCTCAACTTAATGGTGCGGGGCGTAGCCCATGATTTCAACAATATTCTCTCATCGGTGCTTGCAAATATCCAGCTGGCGAGGATGGAGTTAAATGAGGCAGGCAACGGGTATGGACGCCTGAATCGTGCCGAAGACAGCCTGATGAGGGCACGTGAGTTATCTGAGCAGCTCTTAACTTACTCCGGTGGGGAGACCCCGCAGGGAAAAACCACGGATCTGGTGGAACTAATCAGGAATGTGGGTATATTCTCTGTGCGGGGGACAAAGGTGAACTGCGAGTTTGCGATTCCCGCAGATCTCTGGGGTGTGCCGCTTGATGAGGATCTTGTGCGGCTGATGCTCAATGATCTCTTTCTTTTTCTCGATAGTTCCATGGCAGAGGGGGGAACGATCCAGGTGTCTGCCAGTAACAACCTTGCCGGTACAGCAGAAGTACGGGCAGCCCGGCCGGGCGATTATATCCGGATTACGCTGGTGGCGCCAAAACTGGTCATCCCCCATGAAGCACTGGAAGATATCTTCAAGCCCGGATCATCCCTTGCCTTTGCCCTTGATCTTTCTGTTGCCGAATCGATGATAAGAAAGTCCGGAGGTGTGCTGGATGTAAAGTCCGGCACAGAAGCCGGCACAGAAATACTCCTGCACCTGCCGGCACGACACGCACCTGCCGGTACAAAACCGGCCCGGAAATCTGCAACTCCGGTAAAAAAGAAAGAACCTGCACAGAAGAAGATTCTTTTGATGGATGATGAAGAGGCCATCCTTTCTGCAACCGGTGAGATGCTCAAGTTCCTCGGTTATGAAGTTGTTGTTGCCTCTCATGGTAAAGCAGCCATTGAAATGTTCCAAAAAGCGCTGAATGCGGGGATCCCATTTGATGCGGCGATTCTTGATATCACCATCCCCGGGGGTATGGGTGCGCAGGAGACCATGCCCAAACTCCTGGCCCTCGATCCTGCGGTAAAGGGGATCATCTCCAGCGGGTACTTCAACAATCCGATGATCGTGGACTATCGCTCATTCGGGTATGCCGCTGTGATCGTCAAGCCGTACGGGTTTAAGGAACTTAACGAAGCGCTTGATACAGCATTCAAATAATTTTTATCGCTGTTTTTTCTCACAACGAAAAGTGTTGCGGGCAGGCTTTGGTGGTACCACACCGGGTGGCGACAATTACGTTCATTTCATCGTAGAAGAGCCCAAGCCCCTCACGGGCACTGGCAGTCACCCGCTCGGGAGTGTTGTTGGTCTCGCTTAAGTGTGCGAGGATTACCTGATGCACATCCTTTCCGAGCGCCGTTAAGCAGGAGGCAGCTGCCGGGTTGGAGAGATGCCCCCGCTTTGAGCGTACCCTCCGCTTTAAGAATTCAGGATACGGCCCGTTGGTGAGCATATCCGGACAGTGATTGCTCTCGAGCACAATGCCATCGCAGCGCCTGAGCTTCTCCAGCATCGGCGAGGTGAGTATACCGGTATCGGTACAGTACCCGATCCGCAACCCGTTCTCCCGTATGACAAAACCGCAGGGCTCAGCGGCATCATGCGATGTGGCAAACGGTTCGATTGAAAAATCCCCCACTGCGAACTCGTCGTCATGCCTGCAGATCCGGCAGTCGATTGCCTTATCCGATGTGCGCCGGTTGTGCAGGAAATCATGCAGTGTTCCTTCGGTTGCATACGCAGGGATGTTGAGCTTTTTCATGAGCACTTCCAGCCCCCGGATATGATCGCTATGCTCGTGAGTGACCAGCACCGCACTGATCCGCCCGGCATCGAGCCCGGCAGCAGCGATGCGCTTGAGTGTCTCTTTGGCGCTCAGTCCTGCATCGATGAGCATTGCGCCACTCATCCCCTCAATAAAAAAGCAGTTGCCTTTGCTCCCGCTGGCAAGTGTTGTGCAACGCATCACTTAAATTATGGGTTATCCTCGTATAAACCAGCTCTGATGCGGTAAAAAAAGGGATGGATTATTTTTATTTCCTGTCTTTGAGCGCTTCGTAATCTGCCAGCACAGGAGCGATGGTTCTTGTAGATATTGAGCGGCGCAACAGCGTGGTTAGCTTGCGGCAGTACGTGATATGCGCAAACTGGAAACTGACGATAAGTCCGAAGCAGAAGCAGGTGATACTGATCAAGGTGTAACTTAAGATATCAACCATCTTTTCCCCCTCCTCTTAAGTCTCCCTTGCAAGTTCGTCAACCATCGGGACTACGGAATCCGCATCAGAACACTCTGCAGCGATAACCATAAACCGTTTGGTATAGTGCATTATCAGTAACTGGTAACCGAGGATCATGCCGATGGCAAATGTGAGGATACCGATACCTACGTAAATCAGAAGATCTGTGAACAGTTCAGCCATAGTGCATCTCATTGACTGTTACGATGGCAACCTGATAAATTTATTGAATGGATCTCAAGGCAGGATCTGCACGCACATGAATAGCGGATGCTTTGACGCTTGCAATAACGGTCATACCGACAAAAAGCCCAAGTTCCCCGCAGGAGCGTGTCGTGATAAGGGCTGTGATGGGCGTTCCGCAGTCTATGGTAACCCGGATGAACGGTCCGAGCAAGACCAGTTTTGTAATTGTTCCCACAAGCTGGTTGCGGGCGCTGGTCTTCTTTGCTCCGTCAGGAATTGAGATTGTGACTTCCTCGGGCCGGATATAGAGTGCTACAATTTTTCCCGGGGGGCAGGGTGTGACCACTTCAAAGCTGGCATTGTCGAGCGCAACGGTAGCAAGCCCCCGTTCATTGGACTGTACCACTCCTTTAAGGATGGTATCGATGCCGACAAAACGTGCCACCTCCTTTCCATCCGGCTGGTAGAAGATATCGTGGAGTGTACCCACCTGTGCAAGGCGCCCGTTCATGATCACACCCATGCGGTGTGCAAGGCGCTGGCCCTGGATCATGTCATGCGTGGCGAGGATGATGGTGGTGCGGAGATCGTTGTTGATCCGGATAAGCAGGTCCTCGATGATCTCAGAAGAGACCGGGTCGAGGTTTGCTGTGGGCTCATCCAGCAGCAGCACTTCGGGGTCAGTAACCATTGCCCGTGCGATTGCCACACGCTGCATCTCGCCGCCGGACAAGGTGACTGCCCTGCGCTGTTCAAACCCTGAAAGCCCGACCAGTTCAAGGGTTGATGTGACGCGCTGTGCGATCTGTGCCGGGTCTGCGCCACGGAATTTCAGGCCGAATGCTACATTCTCTGCCACAGTCGTGTTAAGCACCGCTGGTTTCTGGAAGACCATGCCCATGCGCCTGCGGATTGAGAGACGTTCCTTTTCTGCACCGGTAGTATCCTGCCCGTCAAACAGGATCTGCCCGGATGTAGGCCTGTCAAGAAGGTCGATCAGTCGTAGCAGCGTAGTCTTGCCGCTGCCGGAGGGACCGATGAGCGTGAAGATCTCACCGCGCCGGATTTCAAGATTGATATCCTCCAGAATTTTTTGTTCTCCTGCCTTGCGCAAAAGACCCGATATCCTGATCATGAGCGGGGGCCTCCCATGACTTGTTGATATTCAGCAGACAGACCGGAGGTGATGAGATTCATAGCAACGACAATTACCAGAGCAATAGCGAGAAGGATAATGCCAAGCGCGATAGAAAACCCAAAATCTCCCATCCCCGTCTGGAGGGCGATTGCAGTAGTCAGCACTCGTGTCTGGCCAGCAATGTTTCCCCCAATCATCATCGCAACCCCGACTTCTGATATTGCCCTCCCGAATGCGAGGATCACCGCACTGAGGATCGCCAGCCGTGCCTCTTTTACGATCTGGACAATGCTCTGGAACTCAGTTGCACCAAGCGATACAAGGGTATCGCTGATGTTCCGGTCAACCCCACTGAGTGCAGATATTACAAGACCTGTTGTGATGGGAATGATGAGAACCATCTGTCCGAGGATCATGCCTTCCGGGGTGAAAAGAAGGCCAAAAAACCCGAGGGGGCCACTTCGTGAGAGCAGAAGATACAAAAGAAGGCCGACTACTACGGTTGGGACTGAATAGAGTGTCTGGATGATTACTTTGAGGGTCTGTTTGCCGTGGAATTCACGGAAATGGATCAATCCCCCAAGGGGTATGGATATGCATGCGGCAAGGATTGTTGCTGCAAGGGAAATGTATACGGAAAGCGCAGCAATGTGCAGGACTTCCGGATTAAGTGTGACGATAAGGTTGAATGCCTGCGTGATTCCGGTAACGATCTCATCCATCCACATCACCTGTTATGTGAAGATATTGGGCGAGGTGCGGTAATAAGGCGATCTAAAATATCACTGTTTTTACTTGACTTTCGTTCGTAAAAGATCGGATTCATCTGTCCTGTCTGTATCCATTTTTTAGATAGGCAAAAACCTCCCCCATCCAATTGTTGCATACCCTCTTGCTTGGGGCAGGAGTGACGTTATGAGAATGCGAAAAAAAAAGAGTAGTTGATTTAATGTTTGGTAAAGGGATTGAACACGTTCTCGTAGATCATGTCGCTACCGGTATTGTGGAGCCGGGCACGCTCGGTCTTCTCCTCAGCATAGGCAAGGATAGGGAGTTCCATATCGACACCCGGGACGTGGCCGAACATCTTTTCGAGTTCAACCTGCTGGGCGTGCATGAAGAGCGCGTTCGGGATCTCTGCAGGACAGAGTTCCTCGCACTGGCCACAGTTCACACAGGAGTCTGCAATGTGAGCGAAGCGGATGAGGTGGAACATGAAGTTCGGGGGAACTTCGCCGGGCTTTACATAGGCCGGGTTCTTGGTGGTGCAGTCCACACAGTAGCAGATCGGGCAGGCTTCAATACACGAGTAGCACTTGATGCAGCGTGAAGTCTCGGCCATAATCTTCTTGAGCCGGTCTTTTCCTTCTCCGAGTGCTTCGAAGTCGTGCTTGCGCCATTTGTCGCCAAGCTTCATCATCGCGCCTTCGACCTTTCCACGGATCTCAAGACCCTTGGGGCTGGCAGCTTCGGTAGCGAGGATGCCGTTCTTGACTGCGCCATTGACGAGGTTTGCACCTTTCTCTGAGCAGACTTCAACAAAGGTTGCTTTTCCTGCCTTGTCGCCGATGACACCCCAGTTCCCGCAGGCAAGGTCTGCCTGCCGTGGGATCTTCATCTTGCAGCGGCGGCAGTTGCTGCGCCGGCCATAGCCTGCTTCTTCGAGTTCGTCAACGGAGATACCCTTGTGTCCGCCTTCGTACTCTATGATGAACTGGCCCTTGTCGATCTCTTCCTTGTGAACCTTGTCCGGGTCAACGCCGAATTTGTCGGCAATCATTTTCCGTGCAGAGACCGGGCTGACCGAGCCACCGCAGTTGACACCAATCATGACAACGTTGTCAAGATTGATCTGCTTGCGCTTGGCAAGTTCGTAGAATGCCATTGCATCGCAGCCCTTGACGGTGACACCGATCTTCATGTTCTGTGCACCCTCAAGGTATTTCTTGACGAGTTTGGGCAGGAGGAGTGTACCGCAGTGGAGTGAACCTGCAGTCTTGACAAGTTCCTTGGGGTCCGTAATCAGGACCGGCACTGCATCGTAGAGGTCAGTTCCCTTGGTGATTGCAAGGACTGCATCGACAGCTTTTGACTCGAGCGCGAACTTCCAGAGTGCGGTGACAGCGCCACCGAGTTCTGCCTTCTTCTTGATATCTGCGTCATTGGTCCATGCGTAGAGCATATCGCCTTTCTTTGCCATGATCAGGCCTCCTTGATCTTTTCAATTCTTACAGCACAGGCCTTGAACTCCGGAATACTTGCAACCGGGTCGAGCGCGTTGTTGGTGAGCGTATTTGCTGCGCACTCCACGTAGTGGAACGGGATGAAGACAACGCCTTTCTTGATGCCCTTGGTGACACGGGCTCCGATGGTGATCTCGCCCCTGCGGGTGATCGCCTTGACCATCTCTTTGTCCGCGATTCCCATCTCTTTTGCATCTTCGGTATTGATCTCAACCCATCCCGTGGGTTCCTCACGCTCCAGGTTCTCAGAGCGACGGGTCATGGTACCGGTGTGCCACTGCCAGATGCAGCGCCCGGTGGTCAGGATCAACGGGTAGTCCTTGTCCGGTACTTCTGCCGGGTATTTGAACTCAATGGGAGTGAAGATGCCAAGCCCGTCGGGGTGGGTAAATTTCTCCTTATGCAGGATCGGAGTTCCCGGGTGTTCGGCGGTCGGGCAGGGCCAGTGCAGGGCCTCAGGCTTTTCGAGTCGTGCATAGGTCATGCCGCCATAGGATGGCGTTACCTTTGAGATTTCTGTGAAGACCTCTTCTACGCTCTTGTACGGGAACTGTTTTTCATATCCCATGTGCTTTGCAAGTTCACAGAAGATCTGCCAGTCTGCCTTTGCTTCGCCGGGTGGGTCCTGTGCCTTTCTCCATTTCTGGACGCGGCGTTCGGTGTTGGTCTGGGTGCCATCCTTTTCGGCATAGCAGGCAGCAGGGAGGACAACGTGTGCGAACTGGGCGGTCTCGGTCATGAAGATATCCTGCACAACCATGAACTCTACGTTCTTCATCCCCTTCTCCACATGGTGGAGGTCCGGGTCTGATATCATCGGGTTCTCGCCCATGATATAGACACATTTGACCTTGCCGGGTTCGTCGGCGAGTGTGTTGATCAGCTTGGTGACGGTTAAACCGACTTTGCCCTCGGCAATCTCGCAGCCCCATGCATCCATCATCTTCTTGCGCATCTCGGGGACGATAACTGCCTGGTACCCGGAATACACGTTTGCGAGCGCTCCCATGTCGCAGGCGCCCTGCACATTGTTCTGGCCACGCAGCGCACAAATGCCAGTACCGGGTCTTCCGAGGTTGCCGGTCAGCATCTGGAGGTTTGCAATCGACTTGACGTTGTCGACGCCGGTCGTGTGCTGGGTGATACCCATCGAGTAGAGGATCGTGGACTGGCCGGATGTGCCAAACCATTCTGCCGCAGTGATGAGGTCCTTTACCGGGATACCGCTGATCTTCGAGACGTTCTCAGGGCTGTAGGTATCCTTCATCACGATCTCTTTGACCTTCTCGAAATCCTTGGTCCGGTTCTTGACGAATTCCTTGTTCTCCCAGCCGTTTTTAAGGATTTGCTGCATGAAACAGTTAAATATGGCAACATCAGTTCCTGAATAAAAAGACATGTACAGGTCGGCCTGCTTCCCGGTGGGAGTGAGACGCGGATCGGCATAGATAATCTTTGCGCCGTTCTTCTTTGCCTGCATTACACGGCGTCCGATCAGCGGGTGGGTCTCAAACGTGTTGCTGCCGATAATAAAGACGCACTTTGACTCGGCAATGTCTGCAATTGACTGGGTCATTGCCCCGGAGCCGAATGCACCGGCCAACCCGACGACCGTTGACGCATGGCAGAGCCGGGCGCAGTGGTCAATGTTGGGTGTCTTTAAGACCGCACGGGCGAACTTCTGCATCAGGTAGTTCTCTTCGTTAGAGACTCTGGCTGATGAAAGGCATGCCATCTCTTCACCTTTGTAGGACTTGAACTTCTCTGCGATGAGCTTGTACGCTTCATCCCAGCTGGTTTCGACAAACTTGCCATCCTTCTTGATGAGGGGCATTGTCAACCGGTCAGGGCTGTTGATGAATTCATGTGCATAGTTCCCCTTGGGGCAGAGCTTGCCCTCATTGACGGGGTTGCGGTGCCAGGGTTGGACGCCGACAACCTTCTTGTCTACTACAACAAGGTTGAGGCCACACCCGGTTCCACAGTAGGGACACGTGGTTGGTACGTATTTGAAATCCATGTTCTAACCTCGAACAATAAAAATTCTGACTTTACGGTATTTAATGATAATGAAAAATTTCTGAAAAGTGATGAATAGTTGGGGGCTCATATCGTAACGAGCAATACTATTCCGGATTGGATCAGTTAACCTTTGAAAAAATCAAACACCGGATGTTTATTAAAAAAATGATGGCATCTCATGAGCGCATAAACATCTCTCAACAAAGATCAACTACAAAGAATCTCATGGCCTGCGATACAGCTCTTTAGAGATGGAGCAAGGGATCTTTTTTTAATTACCTGTACAATTCCGAGATCCGCTTGATAGTGAGGAGTATGTAAGCAAAAACAAAAAAAGTGATTAAATCTTTTTATACAGGTTGCCGTAGACGATCGCACCTTTCTTCTTCTTGTGGCGCTCGCCCATGTCACCGATATAGTGGGAAAATAAAGCCTTGACGCCATCGACTTCGAGCTCGACTTCGCCATTGGGCTTGTAGCCGGGCATCATGGTCTCGATGTTGCCAAAGACAATGATGGTGCCATCGACCAGCTGGCCACCGAGTTTGCTCTTGGTGTTGCCCTTGATGACGGTCTTTCCACCTTCTGCATGGGTCATGACGTGGACGTCCACGTTGCCGTTGACAACGATCTCGCCACCGGTCATGTACATGCCGATGTCACTGCCGGCATTTCCCTTTACAAGGATCTTACCGCTGGACATACCTCTCCAGTCGCCCCGGTATGCGGCACCGAGATAGTTGCCGGCATTGCCTTCAACTATGAGCTCGCCGCCTCTCATGGCGGTTGCCGCAAAGGCTTCGACATTGCCCTTGGCGAGCAGCTTGCCCCCGGTCATCCAGGCCCCGACATACTGGTCGGCGCTGCCTTCGATGACCATCTCCCCGGCGCTCATCTTCATGCCAAGGTACTTGACCTTCTTCACATCGCCTTTGACAACGATTTTGGTGTCGGCTACAGTTGCACCGGCATTGCCACTGACCTCAAAATATTTACCCAGTGTTGAAGTGGTGTTTCCTTCATGCACATGGAGCTCGGCGATCTGGGCGGCCGTCTTGCCTGCGAATACATCGGGAGTTACATTGTCCGCCTCGAGATACAGTGCGGGCGGGTTTTTCATGGTTATGGTTACAGTTTCCATTTTTTCCTCACCTACACATGTGTTGCATCAACTTCGAGCGCATACGGGTTCGGGACGAAGTGGTGTCCGAGCGCTTCGTAGTTCGCCTGGGTCATGCTGTAATACTTGATGAACTTCTCATTGATATCACGCATAACCTGCGGGTTGTCATTGACCTTGACATTGACCCAGAGGGTTCTCTTGTGTCCGGTGCCAACGATCTCGCCGTGTTTGACGACTTCGACACCGCTCTTGAAGACATGGGCACAGCGTGAGAACGCAGTTTCAATATCATCAGGGTTTGCAACCGGCTTGTCCGGGTTGAAGTTGTAGACCGCAACATCGGCATCCATGCCGGGCTTTAAGCCACCGCACATGTGACCAAGTCCGAGGGTTTTTGCCGGGCCTGCACGGGTCATCTGGGCGAGCTCGTAGAGTGAGAGCTCCTTGTCGAGGCTGCCGATGCTGGTCTGGGAGAGGACCTTGTCCTTGTGCTTGAACGCATTGATCTGGGTGTCACGGGCCTTCTTGCTCATGAGCCACTTAATCACGCGGGGGTACCGTGTGAACGGTCCTGCGTTCGGGTGGTCGGTGGTGATGTAGCAGCGCATCGGGTCTTTCATCATTAAGGGGATCTCAAGACCGATTGCCCACTGGATGGCACAGACAGAGATATTCGGGCTGTAGATATAGGGCACGACACCGGCACAGGTCTCAAGTTCCACATCACAGTTCGCCCACTTTAAGTGGTTGAGCCCGGTTAAGTGGTGCTCGAACGGACCGTCGGCGGTCATCGTGGTGGTTTCGTCAAGGGTGACGTTACCGGTATCGATGGTGATGTTCTTGTTCTGGTTGACGTAGTCGGTGATCTCCTTGGCACCGGACTCAAAGTCTCCCCAGTTGGTGCCCTTGTAGGAGTGGAACTGGGTGTGGGTTAAGTGCATCACCGATTCACGGCCGAACTTGTTCTTCGCCTTCATGCCTTCTGCGAGTCTCAGCGTGTCGAGCGTGGTCTCGTAACAACCGGGGTTCCCGAGGTTGTTGGGGTGGATGTGCACAGAGTGCGGAAGACCGAGGTACTCGTTTGCTTCGATAAGTCCCTTGACAATCTCTGCGGGGGTGATATCGAAGTACGGGACCGGATCATTGACCGAGAGACAGTTCAGTCCCCAGGCCCAGGCTTCCGTGCCGCCTGGGTTGACGACCTTGACTGCATACCCTTTGGTAACGCGGAGCAGCCAGGCGATATAGGCTGCGGTGTTCTCGATTTCGTGGTTTTTGAGATACTCTAAGACAAACCAGTTGTTGCCAAAGACCGGGAATGCACCCTCATCGATGATTGGGGTGTCGCGTATCTCTTCATGCACGTGTTTGGCGAACATGGGAGGCATTGCTGCTTCCATGGCAGTCGTGTATCCCATCTTGGCATACTCGTAACCCGTCTTGAAGGTGGTCGGGATCGATGCCCCGCCGCCCATCCGCTCCATGCCCTTTGTCGGCGTGCAGCTGAAGAGTTTGTCTTCTGGCCGGTAGATCCTGCCAAGGTTCACTTTCGGACCCGCAATGTGGGCATGGATCTCAACAGCGCCGGCCATGACGGTCTTTCCGGAGGCATCGATGACCTTTGCAGCAGAGGATACCTTGTCAGCAATCTTACCATCTTTGATAGCGATATCTTTCTTGTCGCCTTTTATACCCTGAACCGGGTCAAAGACGCTTCCGTTCTTTATAATATATTCTGACATGATTATGCAGCCCCCTTGAGCTTCTTTAACCGGTCACGAACCATGACGAGGAACTGCTCATCGGTGAGCATGCCCGCCGGTGGTTCAACAACCTTGCGGCAGTCGATTGGCACGTTGTCCATACGATAGCAGTTGCCACCGGTCTCTACACCGTTGAATGCAACGGGGACGTGAAGTTTTGAGACGCCGCTTGTCGGGGTGAGGTGCGGGTCAATGCAGACCGAGGGCATGTTCGCGATCGGCTTGACAGCGCTGATTGGGAAGTGTGCACCGGGGTCGCTGCCAATGGTGAACATTGCATCCACTTCGCCGCGTACCAGCAGGTCAATCGAGCTGGTGTCGCCGGGGTTGTAGCGTGCAAATCCACGCGTTAAGTCGATTGAGTAGGGGAACCCGAACTGCCATGCAAAGACTTCGCCGGAGCCGGTCACATTATAGTGGCCCCGCATCGGCATGATCGAGAATTTTGTGTACTCGTTCAAATCCTTGGTGACAGCAATGGCGATGTCGATATTGTGGTTCTTGGAGAGGGACTGCGTGACACCCATACCGAAGAAGATGATACCGAAACGGCCGCTCTTCATCATATCAGCGGCTTCCCGGATCTTCTCTTTTGGGATACCTGCGACAACATCAGGGAGCCACTCGCCCTTGAACGCAACGCGGAGTGCGTTTAAGAGTTCGTAGTCCTTGCCCTGCTCAATCTGCAGGTGGACATCTGCCATCTTTGCGGTGTCGGTGACACGGGGGTCAATGACGATCATCTTGCGGCTCATCTGTCCCTTGCCTGTAAAGAAACCGCGGGGGAAGATCGAGTACCGGGACATGTGCCGGGGGTGAGCATGGGCCGGGTTGCATCCCCAGAATATGATCCTGTCCGCACGGTTCTTGACTTCGCCAAGGGTACAGGTCGGGAGTCCGATATCCTGCACGGCGATTAATGTGGTGCCGTGGCAGACAGCTGCGGTGTTGTCACAGCAGGCCCGTGAGATCTCGGCAATCTCGTTGCCTACGCTCTGTGCCTCGCAGTTGGTGGAGGACCAGCCGTACATCAGGGGCTTTTTGGCCTTTGCCAGCATCTGGGCAGTGTAGTCGGCAGCTTCATCGTAGCTGACATCTTTCCAGGTGCCGTCATCCTGGCGCATGCGGGGCTTGGTGACCCGGTCCTTTGCCTGGGAGTGCAGGAATTTTTCAGACCCGATCACACAGGCATTGTAGACTTCCAAAAGCTGCTTGCCGTCATCGGATACAACCACTTCAATATCATCGCAGAGGGTACCGCAGAAGGGGCAGATTACATCAGTGATAGTCTTGGTCATCCTACTTTCACCCCGCACTGTATTTGCACCAGTTCGATGCCGAGGAGGATTGGCTCGTTGATTGTAACCTCAATCTTAACCGGGGTTCCCTTGAAGGTGGGCATACCGGTTGAGTAGGTGTTGGGGTCGACAATGGAGTTTGCCCATGGTCCCATTGGGATGAAGGCAACGCCCGGGTGAGGGCCCTGCGTGGCTTCAATCGCCTTTACAATAACGCTGCCATGGTCGCTGGTGACCCTGACGTTGGTGTTCTTCCATGCGCCGAGTGCTTTTAAGTCCGCATTGTCCATCTCAATGATTCCGCAGGCGGTGCGGTACGAGGGCTTCTCTTTGCCGCTCTCGATTGCAACGCCCTGCTGGATGGTCCTTCCGGAGATCAGGTTAAGGGTAATGTTCTTTGTCATGGTACTCCTCACTTCAGACCAGTGAAAGGGCGCTCGTCACTCCTCTTCCCGAGAGACGGATCACGTCGTAGGGGCAGGCATTGACACAGACACCGCAGCCGGCACAGAGTTCAGCCTTGACATCAAGGTGAACGGACTTGCCGTTTTTGACTGCATATATTTTCTCCTTGCTGGCCGGGTCCACGGTATGTAGCTCGAGAGCATCAACCGGGCATGCAATGACACAGTTGCCACAACCGGTGCATTGCTCCATGTTAATATGTACAGAAAACGCCATGCGTATCACAACACTTGTCGTCGTAATTTCTATAGTTGTTCAGCAAGTTAGTTAAAGATTTCTAAATTTACAAGTAGTTAATCCTGCATATTTAACCAAAATTTTTCTTGAGAGAAGAGTGATTAACTTTTCCGGGTTCCCCCTGGCAGAGCAGTGGGAAGTACTGGGGACCGTACGCAAAAATCTCTCACAATTATTGATGTGAGGGATACACTGGTGTACTGTATACATCAATGAGTTTTACAACAGGAATCATGCACTCTTCACTAAATTGTACATATTACACTACTGTATATGTTATTCATACCGGGCTTCCAGACATCCCTTCTGTTCTAATGTGCGTACCACATCCTGCTCCAACCCCAGGTCACGGAACGGCACCAGTGAACCTGCCAGGGGACGGTCGATCAGGACCCGGTCCACGGCATCGGGATAGGGCTTACCGGGCCGGTCGCTGCCGCCCGGTCTCCGCGGTTTCGTACCCCCCAAGCCGGGCGAGGATGTCCCGGAACGCAGGTGAGCGGATAGCCTTAATGAGGGCCGCAAGGCGTGGGTCGTCAGCATGTTCCCTGCGGAAGGCAAGCTCGTACCGTTCCTGCGCCACAGGCACGAACGGGAGCCCAAGGGCCTTTGCAGCGTTGTAGACGCACATTCCCGCGTCCGCTTCCCCGCTCTTCACCGCAAGGGCGACCGCAATATGGGTAGTCACTTCCCGCTCGTACCCGGGGATAGAAGCAGGATCGATCCCCGCCCTCTTCAGCTCGTAATCGAGGAGCATCCGGGTGCCGGAGCCTCTCTGACGGTTGATAAATGTGCGGCCGGCAAGATCGCTGAACGTGAGACCGTCCCGCGAGACGATCCCCTGCTGCCGTTCTGCTATGCAGATGAGGTTTACGTCAGTGCCGGGCAGGTATTTTTCCAGGTACGCGGTGTTGTAACTTCCGTTTTCTGCCAGCAGGTGAGTCGGCGCCGCATGGCATTCATCTTTTTTCAGGGCAAGGATCCCTCCCATGCTGCCCGCGTGCGTGGATAGGAGGCAGATACCCTGCGGGCGGAGGAGGTCGGCGAGGTAGTCGATGACCGGGTCGTGGCTGCCGGTGATGAGAAGCGCATTTGCTGCTTCAGAGGCCGGGACCATCAACCGGGCATCCACCTCTCCACCCGCATCGAACCCCTCCGATGCCCGTGGGACCCGGATGTACGCATTGGCCCGCACGCCGCTCATCTGGACGCCGGCTCCCTTGGACTGAGGGGAGACCACCCAGCGGCTGCCTACCCGCCCGATCGTACAGAGCACGAACTCGTCCGAGCCGATCTCCTTTGCCACCGATGTTGTGATCTGCGCCCGGATGCGATCAGGTTCCGGAGCGGAAAGACCGTAGTTCCGTAGGAACGGGAGGACGATCTCCCGGATCACCGTGAGAGCCGAGAGCGGGTAGCCGGGCAGCCCGATGACCGGTTTCTTATCGATTCTGCCGATGATGACCGGTTTGCCGGGTCTGATGGCAACCCCGTGGACGAGCACTTCGCCCAGTTCTGCGATCACGTCTGCGGTGTAGTCCTTTGTTCCTGCTGAAGAGCCTGCCGAGACGATGATGATATCATTTTCCCTGCAGGCCGATGCGATTGCGTTACGGATCTTCTCCGGCTTGTCCTCAACGAACGGGTACCGGGTGCATGTGGCCCCGGCCTCTTCGAGCATGGCCTTTGCCATTACGGTGTTGCTCTCCACCACCTGCCCCGGTCCCGGCCGGGTGCCGGCAGGGACGAGCTCACTACCCGTGGGAACGAGCCCCACCCGCACCGCGATGACGTCAGGGTGGGTGATGCCGTAAGTGGCAAGTGCCCCGATCTCGTGCGCCCGTATCCGGTGGGCAGACTGCATCACCATCTCTGACTCGGCGAGGTCTTCTCCTGCCGGGCGGACGTGCTGCCAGGGTGCGGCTGACTTACGTATCATGTAGCTGCCGTCTGCTTCCCAGACATCTTCGATCATGATGACCGCATCGTATTCAGGCGGGACCACGTTGCCGGTGTTCACCCATGCTGCCTGTGGAAGGGTAATGGGGTGCTGCTCGGAGGCCCCTCTCGTCTCACTGCTCCTGACTGCGATGCCGTCCATGGCTGCAAGGTGGATCTCAGGTACCGAGTACCGGGCGAAGATGGGACCTGTCGTGATCCTGCCGGCCGCTTCTTCAAGCGGGACCTGCATGGTTGAGGGTATGCAGGGGAACTCGCGGGCGAGGAGGGCGAGGGCATCGTCAAGGGGTATTACGGAGAGGTAACGCTTTACCATAGGATCACCTCAACCATGCTGCCCTGTTCGAGCCCCTCGGACCCTGCCGGGATGCAGATAAGACCGTCACTCCGGATAAGGGTGTTGAGGAGCCCGGATTTGCCAAAAAGTGGTGTTGCAACTCCTTTTTCCACCCTGACGCGGACATACTCCTCCCGTCCTCGCTGGGATGGGATGTTGATGGTAAGGGTCGCCCTCGCCGTTCTCTGGATGGGTCGGGATATCCCAAGCATCCGGTCGAGGAGCGGGCGGACGATAGCGATGAGCACGACAAATGCTGAAGCCGGGTGGCCCGGAAGGCCAAAGACCGGTTTTTCTGCGATACGTCCGATGATGGTTGGTTTGCCCGGGGCAATAGCGATCCCGTGGACGAGCACCGTACCCATCGTTGCAATGACCGCGGCGGTCATGTCCCGGTCGTCCTTGGAACTCCCACCGGAGAGGAGGACAACATCGCATTCCGGCACGGCCCGGGCAAGGATCGCCTCAAAGGCTTCCCGCTCATCGGCAATTATCCCGTAGACCCGTGGGATGCAGCCGTATTCCATGAGGTACGCGGCGAGCATGGAAGCGTTGGCGTCCCGCACCTGTCCCGGCTCTGGAACCGCGGTCACCGGCACCAGTTCATTGCCCGTAGAGATGATCCCGACCACCGGTTTTTTCGCTACCGTGACAGCCGCACAGCCGCATGCAGCCAGTACTCCGGCATCCTGAGGGGAGATCCGACGGCCTGAAGAAAATACTGTCTCCCCTTGTTTAAAATCCTCGTTGCGGAGGAGGACGTTCTCGCTATGGGAAACTGCTTTTTTCACGAGTACCGTATCGGCAGCCTCCTCGGTGTACTCCACCATCACGACAGCATCTGCTCCCGCAGGCAGGACACCACCCGTAGGGATGTAGGCACACGTGCCCGGCCCGACAGCGAGCTTCGTATCCTGCCGGCCCATTGAGATCCACCCGGTGCAGTGGAGGAGGGCGGGGATTGCCTCGCCGGCTCCTGCGGTATCTGCGGCACGGACCGCGTACCCGTCCACTACGGAGCGGTCAAAACCGGGAATATCTGTATCGGCAGTGACATCAGCGGCAAGGATCCGGCCGGCAACGGACTCCACCGGGACTGTTTCCGTCATTAGTCCCGGGGAGATCCGGAGGACTGTGGCTACAGCATCCGCTACCGGAACAATGTTTAAGAACCTGCTCATTTGAAGCAGCCCAGCTGGCAGGAGCGGATCTTGATCCGGTTTTTCGTGCAGTACTCACCGACCGCACTCCGGGAGACTTTTGCCTTCTCTGCAATGGCAAATGCCTGCGGGCAGGTGATCATCTCTGTAATTTCTGCTTCCTGTAATGCGTTTTTTATCTTCTCGTCAGTCATGGTAATCCATATTATGTTTACTTCCTTCTTGGGTATACCTGTTGTGGAATGTGCATGCCCCGGCCCTTCCGGCCGGACAGTACAAGTACCGGCAACCGGCTGCTGCCTGACATGCGGGACCGGCCAGGAGTTTTTCTTAACCTCACGGCCAGGGTTCCGGTATTGGGGTAAGCAGGACGTTTGGGAGCCCCCGGGACATCAGGAACGGGCAGGCAATAACCTAAAAAAACGACTTCACATCTGGCACTGTCATCCCCTTTTTGCTGCGGTTAGGAAAAAGCAAAGTCTTTAAAATAGTCCGATGAATTGATCATTACCTGCGATACTATCCCCGCTGCAATCACCATCATCCCCGGATCGCCCGCGATGTGGGCATGACAGTGGATTTGCATAGAATCTCCACTGCTATCCGGGAGAACCTAAAAAAGACAATAATACTGCAGGCATGAGGCAGGATCAGGATCCATGAATGCACATTTTTTCCTTCTCTCAAGTCACGTGCCGGTCGAGCGCCTCTCGTGGATCGAGGAATGCCTCAAGTTCTTCTTTGTCCAGCTTTACCCGGAAACCCTGATACATAAGAAAACGAGCGAAAGCTCCATCCTTTCCTTCTTCATGACGGGCGACGCTCTCTACAGTCTTGAGGATCCCGAAACTCTGCAGGTCTGGAACATCATCCTCTCTTTCACTCCGGTCCGGATCGTTTGCGACCGACAGGAACTGGACCTGCGTGGGATCGGGATTGGACCGCTCCGGATGAAATACCCGGACCAGGTGATTGATACCAACAGCCCTGGTGCTGATGGGAAGCCCTCGTTCTGGAAGGATCTGGCCAGGGCTGCCCGGCAGAGCAAGCCGCCGTTGCCGGGTACCGCAGGCTGGTTTCAGACCGGGTCGCCGTACATGCACCGCTCCGCATGGCACGGTATCAGTTTCCTCGCATCTGCCCTTGAGGAGCGGCTCTCTGCGGAACTCTATGCGTATCTTGACGGCGTCCATCTCGGCCACCACAGTCAGCGCCCTGCCGATGCGGAGAATATCGGAGAAGGCCTTACTGCTTTAAGCGAGCAGGCCACGTCTGCCGGGCTCGGCTTTCTGGCGCTTGCCTGCGGCCACTGTGCCACGGCCCGTGGGTACAGCACGTGGGATGACGGGCAGGGAACGGTGATCTCGAGCTGCACCATCAGGCCGTTTAAGATCCGGGACCTCAACCAGATGATCGAGCGGTTTATGCTCCCCCATACCATCCTTTCTCCCGATGCCGGGGCCCTTCATATCCGGAAGCAGAACGCGGCCCTCTCCTTTGACCGGGCGGAAAAGACAAATAAAGTACCCCCGGTCACGATCCTCATCACGAAACATCCCTACAGCACGGAGACCGTCTTTGGCGCGGTCTCGTTTGCGGTAGCTTGTGCCCATGCGGGCATCCTGACGCGGGTGATCTTTTTGGAGAACGGGATCTATGCCGTGACCGGGAACCACCGGGCGCCGCCCGGTTCAGCGGTGTATAACATCCAGGATGTGATAAACGCGGTAGCCGGTAAGGAGAACCTCCACTTCTTTGCGTTCACCCCCTCGTTCCAGAAGCGGGGGATAACAAAAGAGAAATCCCTCAATGCCGTGCTGGACATCGGGTACCCGGGTCTTGGAAAGATCTTCTTCTACCCGCCCGGCAACGTGCATGCGGATCATCAGCGGGTGCTGGTGTTTTAAAAAAGATACCCGGAGTGCAGGATTACAGGGATCTGCCAGAGGCAGGATCAGTACATGACCAGTGTCCAGAAAACAATTGAAGGGATGATTGAAAAGGGGAAAAATAAAAAAGACGGTTCAGGCAGCAATTTTTACTGCAACCGGGGTCTTTGCAACTTTCTTTTTTACCCACGTTAACTCATTTCCCTTGAATGCAAACGAGTTCATGGTATAAATTTTCATACCAGCCGGGAGTACTGAGGTATCAGCATTCAGCGGGGCAATTACCGCCGAATCATAGCGTGGTACCATGCCATCCGTTGATTTTTCTTTTTTATTCAGTTCTTCCACCAGCTTTGCCGGCATCTCTTTATTGAATGTCACAAGGACTTTCACGATATCGCGGTGCCCTTCACTCATGCGATCGAGCCTGACGAGAGTGTCATACCCGCTGCCCTGCATCTGGGGGGTAATTTTCCAGCCATCGTAGGTTGAATAGATGCGCTTGAGCTCCTGCAATGCAAAATCGTTCATGATGTCAGTGTTCTTGCCCATAATCACTCATTCAACATCAAGTTTCATATAATAAAAAACTATTTAAAAAATTTCCGGTATGGCGAAATAACAAAATTAATTAACAAAATGCTTTTATTAAACAAAAATACAATACTCATATGCCCACTCAACGGGCATGCAATATCAGGGATCTGGAACCGTATCACACCAGCAGTTTAATTCTTTCCCGTGCCACGGAAAGGATTTCCAGAACCCGGTAACTGTTTTTATCTCCTGCGGGTAAGATAAAGTTAATTGAAAATTGTTAATTTTTTTATGTTAACAAAACTCAAAAGGAAACCTTGAATAATATTCATGCTCAAAACAAACCGGAAATTGTATGACAAAAAATGTGCATGTAGGATTTTGTGCAGCAGTCTTCGTATTGCTGTTCCTTGCAACCTGTTTTGCAGGCTGCACGAGCCAGACAACGACTCCCCCCGTGACAGCACCGGCAGCGGCCACCACAACGGCTGCACCCCAGACGCTCCTCATCGCCACGACCACGAGCCTGTACGACACCAAGCTTCTCGATTATCTCCAGCCAATGTTCGAGAAGAAGTACAATGTTCAACTCAAAATTACGTCCCAGGGAACCGGCAAGGCAATTGAGCTGGCCCAGCGTGGTGACGCAGATGTCCTGCTCGTCCACTCGCCAGGCCAGGAACTGGTATTCATGAAAAATGGATATGGCCTGAACCGGCGCTCGTTCGCCTCAAACTCATTCGTGATTGTCAGCCCGGCAAATGATCCCGCGGGGATCAAGGATATGACCCCCGAGATGGCCATGACAACGCTGCTCTTAAAAGGCACCAACAAGATGGCTGGTGTCTTCTTTGTATCCCGTGGCGATGGTTCAGGAACCCACTCTGCCGAGAAGACGGTCTGGTCCAAGGCCGGATACAACTACACTACCCAGGTCCAGAAGTCCGGGAACTGGTATATAGAGGCGGGTAAGGGCATGGGAGAGACCCTCCAGATGGCAAGTGAGAAGGGCGCTTATACGCTGGCCGATGAGGGAACATTCCTTGCATACAAGAACAACCTCAACCTGGTGCCGGTTGTCAGCAAAGGTGCAAGCCTGTTAAACATCTACAGCGTGATGGCGGTCTACAACGACAAGCAGCCGGCTGACAAGATCCAGATGGCCAACAACTTCATCAACTTCCTCATTGATCCGCAGACCCAGAAGGACATCGGCACCTTTGGTGTCGACAAGTATGGAAAATCCCTCTTCATCCCCATGAGTGTTGAAGTCCCGACGGCAACAGCAGGATGGGTAGGGGATTACAGTACGCCTGCAATCGCGATCGCACCGGCACCTGCTGTAACCACCGCACCCGTAACCACTGCAGCCCCGGCAGCCAGTACAAAGTAATCTCACCTTTTTTTTAAATGGAAAACCAGATGCCCTTCACGCCTGTTGCGGCCTGAATGCATAGCTGATCTGTTTCAGCAGATCTCCTGTACGGACTTCTTCTTAATCCAGTTGGTGATATACGCAAGAACTAGTCCCACAATAAATGCGACAGTCATCGAACTGACCAGCGCGAGCACTCCGATGATTACCGTAACAAGGAGCGAGTCGGTCTTGAAACTGTGCCGGCACATCTCGATCCCGACAAAGACAAGGAGCGCCCCCAGCACACCGACAGCAATGATGGAGAGCACCTGCGGGGAGGAGAAGAAGAGGGCGAGGGTGAGAAAGATCAGGCCCGCGTACACGTTAGCTCCGCCGGTCCGGGCACCGTAGCGGTACTGCCCGGCAAGCCCGCCGGCACCGTGGCACATGGGAAACCCCCCGAACGGGACGGAAAAGATGTTCATGAGTCCAATGCTTGTCGAGAACTTCTTGGGAGGCACGTCGTGTGCAAAGAGATCTTTTGTCAGTAGCGAAGTGGCAAGGATGGCATTTGTTATGGTGAGGACAACCTGCGGGAGCACGAGGGTTGAGAATGCGGTGGAGAAATCCGTTGGCAGGGGAATGACGAGCTGCGGTGCAGGAATCAGGCTGATGGGAGGAAGACCGTACAGTGCAATTCCCGCGATAAGGCCAACCCCGATGACCACAATCGTGGAGAGGTCCGGGATCGACCGGTAACGTGCAAGGAGGTAAAATCCCGCGATGATGGCGATGCCAATGAGAAAGAACGTGGGATCTTTTACCACAAATCCCAGCGATGACCGGAACAGGAGGAGCGCTAAGCCGAGCTGGATCCCCCGCACAACACTCTGCGGCACCCATTTTTCGATGATAGCAAAGAACCGGCCATAGCCGAGTACAAGGAAGATGACGCCGAGAATGAGACCGGCAGCCGCGATCTCGCCGCTCCCAATCGATCCCGCAATGACTATCACCGCCACCGCTTTCATCGGTTCGAGTGGGATAGGCAGACGGTAATACAGTCCGGTTAAGATGAACCAGATCCCAAAGAAGAAGAGGATATACCGGGCATTGACATCCGAGACCAGCGCCACAGCAAGGATGAGCGGGATGATCGTCCCGAAATCGCCGAGCGATCCCGCCAGCTCGGAGAGGTTGAATCTCAGGGGGGGCAGTGTTGTGTGGGACATGGGCATCGGGGACTTACCTCACGAAAAAGAGGCGACTCCATCTTCAGGCTTTATGGGACAAATGCATTTTTACCATAATTAAGGGTTAACTAACCGCGTAATTTTTTGTTTTTACTTAACAGATGAATGATTTTTTACCCTCTTTACTCTTTCTGAATCAGAGCGATGATCACATCTCCAAAAAAAATGGGGAAGATTCTTTTATACCTGTTTTCCTATTATCCTGTATACGAGGAATTGTGATGAAGATTAACCGCATTTATCTGGCATTCATTGCCGTTGTGCTTACCCTTGCATGCTTTTCGGTAGTATCTGCAGCCGAGCCTATTGGTGGGAACCAGGGCTGGATTGCCGTGAACTGTAATGTGAATGGAGCACAGGTCTATTTCGATGGTACGTATGAAGGTGTAATATCCGGAGGTGTTCTTACCGTCCCGGTCTATAGCACCGGTACTCCATTAAAATCATTCACGGTAAGTAAATCCGGGTACACAACGTTCACCGGCCCTATTCCGGCCATGCCGGGTAAAGGAGAGACCTTTGATGTGTATGCTACGTTAAATGCGGCCGCTCCCACAACACCTGCTGTTATCGGTGGCGGACAGGGATGGTACGTTGTCAACTGTAATGTGAATGGAGCAACGGTATCATTCGATAACCAGGTTGCGGGTGTGATTACCCAGGGAACATTGTCAGTTCCGGTCTATACTACCGGCACACCCTATCAGACGTATACCGTATCGATGAATGGTTACCTGCCATATACGGCAGCCTTGACAAGTGTCCCAGCTCCGGGACAGACCGTCAATCTCTATGCGACCCGTATCCATTCCAAAACTAATGGAAATATTAATATCTTAGTACGTATATAACATTATACACGATACTACTGCAACCCCTTCGGGAATTACTTGCACCCCTCACCAACGAGGCGATTGAGCAGGAATCAGATCCAATACCTC
>JAUSBW010000175.1 GCA_030651815.1 Methanoregula sp. | reverse complement strand
TTGACGATTGTCCCCGGTGCAACAGCATATGTCAAGGTTGGTACTAAAGTAATCTGGGCGAATACGGATCCGTTTAAGCCCCACAGTATACAGGCAAACGATGTCCAGACCGGTAAGTACTTTGGCGGCATGAGCACAGTTGAGATTCCGTACGGAGAAACTCTTGAAGTCACGTTTGATAAAGTAGGCGCATACGATTACACGACAGGCCCCTTCCAGCCCCAGATGCAAGGAAAGATTGTTGTAACTGCTTAATTCCACAAGATACACAAGTTCAGGAAAAAGCCTGAACAACCTTTTTTCCGTTATTCAATTGTTCAAAGAAACACCATGATGTGCGCATCAGGCAGAACTCTTTGAAAATCGCCTGTGTTTTCCGGGCTTGACAGGAAATTTCAGCTGGTATAAAAAAATTTAATTTTGGCATCCATTGGTGATTTCCTCCTCAATTTACGAGATTTTCATAGGATAATTATTGCAATTACCATTGAATTTTTCTACACGTAATTCCCCTGAAAATATATGCTGAAACCACATACAGGTATTTAAGTATTCAACAAGAGGTTAAACATGGGAAAAGGTACTATTGTCCTTGCATATTCCGGAGGGCTTGACACCTCCATCTGCATCCCCCTTTTAAAAGAGCGATATGATTACGATCGTGTCATCACCGTTGCTGTGAATGTGGGGCAGCGGGATGAAGAGATCGACGTCGCCACACAAAAAGGGATAAAACTTGCTGATAAGCACTACACCATTGATGCCCGCGAAGCGTTTGTGAACAACCACATCTTCCCGGCGATCAAGGCGAACGGTTCATATGAGGGGTACCCCATGGGAACCTCTCTTGCCCGCCCCCTGATCGCAGAGGAAGTTGTAAAGATTGCACGAAAAGAAGGTGCAACAGCGATCGGGCATGGATGTACCGGTAAAGGCAATGACCAGCTCAGGTTTGATTTTATCATCCGCAGTGCTGGTCTTGAAGTCGTGGCACCGATCCGTGAACTAAACCTGACCCGTGACTGGGAGATCGATTATGCAAAACAGCATAAGATCCCTGTCCCGGTAAAAAAGGACAAACCCTGGAGCATGGATGAAAACTGCTGGAGCCGTAGCATCGAAGGGGGAAAACTGGAGGATCCCGCATACCATCCCCCTGAAGAGATCTACCTCTGGACGGTATCTCCTGAAAAAGCACCGGCAAAACCAGAACAAATCACTCTGGAATTCAGGGCCGGCATTCCGGTGGCACTCAACGGAAAGAAGATGCAGGGCTATGATCTGATCCAGCGGTTGAATGTACTTGCAGGAAAGCACGGGGTTGGTCGCAATGACATGATCGAGGACCGCATCCTTGGGATAAAAGCCCGGGAGAATTACGAGCACCCGGCTGCAACAGTTATCCTCACTGCACACCGGGATCTTGAAGCTCTTGTCCTCACACGGCAGGAACTGGTATTCAAGCGCATGGTGGATGATAAATGGTCGGAGCTGGCCTACAAAGGACTGGTGTATGAGCCATTGTATGCAGCTTTGAACGCATTTATTGACACTACACAGGAACGGGTCAATGGTCAGGTGGATCTCGAGGTCTACAAGGGCGCGGTGCGCGTGCTCGGGCGCAGTTCACCGGATGCCATCTATTCTGAGGATCTGGTCTCTTTTGACAGCACATCCCTTGACCAGTGCCACGCGATTGGTGTTTCTCAGTATTTTGGTATACAGGCTCGTATGGTCCACGCCAGAAAAACAAGGAAGAACCCAAAATCCAGAAAGTAATCATTTGTCATGAAAACGTACATGATTCCCATCGGGACACAAGCATACAAAATGAAAATGCAGGGGACATTTTCATATTAAATCTGGGAACGATCAGGTTCTCAGTACTCTTTTATCGGTGTGATCATCTCCATCAATAATCTGTAAACCTGCTTTTACTAACAATTCGATGGCAGCCTAAACAGAAAATGAATCTTTCTCACTGGGTTTAGGTATACGAGACGACTTAGTGAGTGGAGATTTTTTTTTTCTTGATAGAGTTCGTCGTTGGTAAGTGGAAGAGCTCAATACATCGTAGACATCTAATGCTCAGTTAAGGTTCAATACAGCGTATACCTTGCTGACATAAATGGAGTTAAAAAAAAGATCTCCTCCGTAGTGTGTTTTCGCCAACTCAAAATTGATCCAGAGCGCCAATCCAAAATTGATCCACCAGAAGACAAGTTTCACCCAATACGAGATAGAGCGAGGTAGGACGTGAGGTGAAAACAATGAAACCCCTGCAATTCTTAAAAACCCCCCCACCCATAGTTTCCCCATTCCCCATTCCCCATCCCGATCCTCAATCCAAACAGCTCCAAACAGGCCGGTTTTCTCCTGCGCAAAATCTCTGGAATCCCCTATAAAGCCCAGAACAGGAACTTTTGAAAAAACACCCCTGAAAACCCGCCGAACTGGCCGGTCGTGAAGTGCCCGTTCCGGGCAATCGGGGCCTGAAATAACCCCGGATAGCCATTTTCGGGGTCATGAGTGTGACCAGGTCACTTCAAAGGATCTGGTATCCGTAATGGTGAACTTCCAGAATTGCCCTTTACATCCTCCGCAAAAACACGAGGCCCGGCCATCCCCACGAACAAAGTCCAGAATACTTTTTTTAAAGGCAGAAAGAAGAGTCAGTTTTGACGCAATAAAATATTCTTTCAATACGTTACTTTTAAAGAAAAACTCACATCTGGCCGGATTACATCACGGCAGTAATTGATCATTTTCCATTTTTTGATTCCAGACGAAATAGTTATCACCCGTAACATACAGTCTTCATGAAAAACAGAATCCCGGAAGTTGGTCCTTACGATATCAGTCCTCTATGTAAATGATGAATCCACGCTGCTTGAAATAGGCAAAGGGTATCTTGAACAGACACCCGAATTTGCCGTGACCACAGCACCATCCGCATCTGTTGCACTCGACCGGTTAAAATCTGATGGGATTCAGGCTATTGTTTCCGGTTACCCGATGCCGGGTATGGATGGCATCGAGTTTTTAAAACAGGTTAGGGCGACTGACAAACATATCCCGGTCATCATGTTTACCGGCACATGCCGGGAAGAGATCGCTATCGAAGCCTTTGAAAACGGTGCAGACTTTTATCTCCAGAACGGTGGAGAACCGGGCACAAACGGCGCAATCCTTCGGGAGACATAAGGAGGAGTGTTCATGGAAACAGATATGATGCGAATCCTCTATATCGAGGATAACCCCGGGGATGTACTCCTGATAAAAGAGGTGCTTACCGATGCGCTCGGAACGGGATTTTCGCTTGCGGTCGCAGACCGGCTCTCGTCAGGGATCGACAAACTGAAAGAAATTTCCCCGAATGTCTTGCTGCTCGATCTCGGGCTGCCGGACAGCGCCGGCATTGAGACGTTGACGCGCCTCCTGTCCAAGTCTCCGGAAGCAAAGGTCATCCCGATCGTCGTTCTTACCGGCAATACTGACGAGTCGTTGGGGCTTCTCGCCCTCAAACATGGTGCGCAGGAGTACATGGTCAAGGGAATGATGGACAGCAGGTTCCTTGTCCGGCTCATACGGTACGCCATCGAACGCAAGAAGATGGAGATGGATCTCCGGCGGTCAAATGAAGAGCTTCGGGTGAACCAGATCGAACTCAAGATGCAGGCAGAGGAACTCAGGAAAGCGCAACTAGCGCTCGAACTGTCGAGGGATAAGTACCTTGACCTCTATGATTTCGCTCCACTTGGCTATTTCACGCTCAACGACAAGGCGCTGATTGAGGAGATGAACCTTACCGGCGCGACTCTGCTTGGGGTTGAGCGGAGCAAACTTGCCAATGCACGGTTCAGGAAATTTATTGCTCCTGAATATTTTGAACAGTGGGACCGGTATTTCTTAAATGTGCTGAACCAGGGGCAAAAACAATCCTGCCCTATCATCATTAAGCGAGGCGACGGCTCCACATTTCCTGCCCGGCTCGAAAGCATCCGGATCACAGACGGCAACAAAGAAAACCCAACAGTGAGAGTAGCAATCAGCGACATCACGCATATCTGGCGGGTGGAGACTGCGCTGCGGATATCCAATAAAAAACTCGCCCTGCTCAACAGCATCACCCGCCATGATATAATGAACCAGTTGATGGTGCTATCAGGTTCCTTGGAAAATGCACTAAATACCGTGAGAGGAAATGAAGGAATTATCAATATCAACCGGGCACAAAAAGCGGCCAAGACCATTCAGTACCAGATCGCCTTCACCAGGGAATATGAGGAACTCGGGGTCAAGGCACCGGTGTGGCAGCGGATATCAGCCGTTATCCGTTCAGCTGCATCACAGATGGCCTCCAAAACAATTGCCATTGAAATTCCCGATGAGCGCCTTGAAATATATGCTGACCCACTCCTTGTAAAGGTCTTTTACAACCTGTTTGATAATACCCAGAAGTATGGCGGTGCAGTCACCCGGATAAGCATATCACATCATCCAGCCGGTGACGGGCTTGTTGTCACGGTTGCTGATAACGGGATCGGACTATCCCCTGACGACAAAAAGCACCTGTTCGAACGCGGTTTCGGGAAACATACCGGGCTTGGCCTATTTCTCTCACGGGAGATCCTGTCCATTACCGGCATTTCCATCAGCGAGACCGGCATCCCGGGCAATGGTGCACGGTTCGAGATTTTAGTACCTGAAGGAGCATTCCGGTTCACCGGAAAACTGACCCCCACATGAAAATCCGGCAGATTCATTTCACTCCCGTTGTCACGCATTACTTTATCGACAGGCAGAAGGAGTTGAGTGAAGATCGATACATTCGGCGTATGGGTGATCAGCGAAATGATCTCACAGGATAATGACGGGATTTTTACCGAGAGCGGGAATCTCTACAAGACCAAGAAGACAATAACCGTGCTCCGGGCAGTTGCCAACTGGATTGTTGATCTCGAAGAGAGTACCCGAAACGCTTGAAAAAAATATCATCTGTTTTTGTCTTTGGAAAGGATGAACAGGTGCAGGTGGAATCACTACCCCACTCTTAAACATCCTGCGGGAAGTGAACGCTCTCCTATAAGTGCTAAAAGCGGTTTTTTTAAAAGATCATGACCTGCTCCTGAAGCAGTGCCATAAAACGATCCGATGACCGTTTAAAAAAAATCTGGTCCGGGGAGACTCAACGCTTGTCGCTTACCCCTTCTGCGAGTATTTTAGATCCTGTTACTGCAAGTGCGATGAGCACAGGCAAACGATGAAACCTACAATGCCCATAATAATCAGCGGATCATACGTTTCAAAAATTGTAAACTGGGGGAGTACTTTATAAGTATTTAAAAAAGGTTTTACTATCCGAATATCACGTGTGGCAATTAACATCTGAACAGGTATTAATGAAGTAACACCGGAATCAAAAAAAATCAGGTGATCAGGGTCGGCCGAAATGCGGTAGAGAATCTGGTTTTAGTTAACATAATATCCGGTTTACAATAAAATTTTTTTGCAAAAAAGGAGTGAAACCATGGTCAAATGTAATCGTGCAGATGAAAGGATCCGATGGCTGGCGGGTTTTCCTGATATGAACCCAAACCCGATAGTCGGGATGGATGTCAGGGAGATAATCACATTTGCCCGTTCAGCAATTCAAAAAATCATTAAAGAGCTGGGGTTTTTAAAAAATCATTTACTATTTGTTCCAGATGGCAAAGAGGAAGTCTTACGCCAGCTCAAGGAGATTTTTAACTTCAGGATCTCCAGGGAAATCACGCTTAACACCACGTGTTTTTAAAAAATATCGCACGTGTCCGTGAGTTACTGGTTGTGAAATTCCGCAATATCTTCTTCAGCCAGCCGTATAAGGAAGAGATAAAGCAACTCACCGGTGAAAACCTCGTAATTGGCACCAGCAACAGGGAGAGAGACTGATGACAACACAAAAGAAAGAGAAGACGGAAAAGAAGTCAACAGGTGCTTTAAGCAGCACCCGTTCATTGCATGATGCCGCAGAAAAAAAACTCGCACGTTCCCCATCAGTCTTCCCTGATATGAAAGGACAGACTGCAGAGGAACTTATCCATGAACTTCAGGTGCACCAGATCGAGCTTGAGACGCAGGCTGATGAGCTCAGGACTGCACAGCTCGCACTTGTGGAGTCCCGTGACCAGTTTCTTGACCTGTATGAATTCGCCCCGATTGGCTATCTCACGCTGACTGATACGGCACGGGTCTCACGGGCAAACCTCACTGTTTCAGTGCTCCTCGGTGTTGACCGGACCAAACTGATCAATGCACGGTTCAGGAGATTGATCGTTCCTGAAGATCTTGAATGCTGGGACCTGTATTTTACGAATCTGCTGCAGTCCGAAGAGAGACTCATTGCCACCCTTGTGCTCAAAAGAGGTGACGGGACCACGTTCCCAGCCCGGCTGGAAAGTATCCGGCTCCAGAGCAGCAGCAGACAATTGATCCGTATAGCAATCAGTGACATTTCTGATATCAGAAAGGTTGAACAGGAGCTGCGAACGAGCGAGGAGCGCTTCAGGCTGGCACTTAAAAATGCACCGGTATCGGTCGCCGCCCAGGATAAAGATCTGGTTTTCCAGTGGGCGTACAATCAGAGCACCATACGACCAGAAGATGTCAGAGGTAAGAAAGACATCGATCTCTTCACACCGGACGATGCAGCACGTCTGTTTGAACTTAAGCGTAAGGTTTTTGAGACGGGAAAAGAAGTCCGTGAGAAGATCTGGCTGACGATGAATGGAAAACGATCGTACCTTGATCTGTATCTTGAACCCCAACGAGACGATATCGGGCAGATCACCGGGATCGGGGTTGCAACCGTTGATCTCACTGAACAAAAGCTTGCCGCAGATGCGTTGCGACAGAACGAGGAGAACCTTCTGCGGGCTCAGGAGTTACTGGAGTCTGTAACAAAAGGAACAGACGTAATTATCGCTGCACAGGATGTGAACTTCCGTTATAATTTCTTTAACCAGGCCTATAAGGAAGTGATAAAGCGACTCACCGGTAAGGACCTCACCTTAGGCACCAGCATGGTTGAACTGTTCGCAGAGATACCAGAAGAGCAGAAGAGGGCCTTAAAAGAGTGGAGCAAGGTCCTGAATGGTGAAAATGTAAACCAGATAGTAGAATTTAACGATTCTGATAATTCCCACAGAGTCTATCACGTGCTTCACACCCCCATCAGGGATTTGTTGGGAAATATCGTGGGTGCCGAAGAAGTTGCGTATGATATAACCAAACAGGCACTGGTTGAGGACAAACTTCGCGAAACAAAGGAATATCTTGACAACCTTATCACCTATGCCAGTGCCCCCATTATCGTCTGGAACCCACAATTTTGCATCACCCGGTTCAACCAGGCATTTGAATATCTGACGGGCAGGAATGCACAAGAAATCTTCGGACAGCATTTTGATATCCTCTTAACTGACAAGTATCTGCCTCCGGCTATGGATCTTATCAGAAAGACCATGGAAGGGGAACAATGGGTGAATGTGGAAATACCCATTCTCCACAAGAATGGAGAGATAAGGACAGTGCTCTGGAACACTTCTGCTATTTTTGGACCTGACGGGAAAACCATTGTTTCGACTATCGCGCAGGGGCAGGATATCACCAATCGAAAAAAGATAGAGGCCGAGCACAAGCTGCGGGTTGTAGAATATGAAAAAATGAACAAGACGCTTAATGAGGAGATCCGTCAGCGAAATATATCCGATACAATGCTTAAAAAAACCCTGTCGCTCCTCAATGCATCTCTTGAATCAACCGCAGACGGTATCTATGCGGTCGACCAGCAGGGCATGATCACCAGTTATAACCATAATTTTATGAACATGTGGAAAATCCCCCTGGCTTTGCTGGAATCAGGAAAAAACGAAACTGTAGTGAATCATGTCCTGTCGCAACTCAAAAATCCCGAAGGATTTCTTTCCAGCATTCAAGAGCTCGATGACCACCCGGGACGCGAAAGCTTTGACACGATCGAATTTAATGACGGGAAAATCTTTGAACGCTATTCAAAATCCCAGAAGATCGGTGACAATGCAGTCGGGAGGGTCTGGAGTTTCCGGGACATTACCGAGCGCAAACTGGCAGAAGAAGCGCAGGTTGCTTCTGAGATCCGATACCGTCGTCTCTTTGAAACCGCTCAGGACGGCATTCTCATTCTCGATGCCGAGACCGGGCAGATCGTTGAGGTGAATCCTTATTCAACTACCATGCTGGGATTCTCGCGCGAAGAGTTCCTGGGTAAGAAAATCTGGGATATCGGGGTTTTCAAGGATATCGTTGCCAACAAAGACAACTTCGAAGAGTTGCAACGGAAGGAATATATCCGGTATGAAGATCTGCCGCTCGAAACTGCCGATGGGCGGAATATCGCTGTGGAATTCGTGAGTAACGTCTACATGGTGAATAACAAGAAGGTCATCCAGTGCAACATCCGGGACATTACTGTGCGAAAGAACTTAGAAGAGGATCTCGTAGTCAAAGCGGAAGAACTTGCCCGGTCCAACATAGAACTCCAGCAGTTTGCCTATATCGCTTCCCACGATTTGCAAGAACCCCTCAGGGCAATATCAGGATTTTCTGAACTCTTAGTAAAACGCTATCACGGAAAAATCGACGAAAAGGCAGACACGTACATTGACTTCATCACCGAAGGAACCACGCGGATGCAGCAGATGATCCAGGATCTTTTAACCTATTCCCGTGTCCAGACTCAGGTACATGAATTTGTATTGATTGATAGCAATACATCGTTTGATCTGGCGCTCAGTGATCTTCAGGTTGCCACCAAAGAACACAATGCGGTCATTACAAAAGATCCACTCCCCTCAATTTATGCAGATCAGGAACAGATCACCAAGCTGTTCCAGAACCTGATCGGCAATGCAATCAAATTCAACAAACCCGGCGTTGCCCCGATGGTTCACATATCAGCAAAGCAGGATGAGAACAACTGGATCTTTTCTGTTTCTGACAATGGGATTGGTATCGATCAACAGTACGCTGACCGGATCTTTAAGATTTTCCAGCGCCTGCACACTCGGGACGAATACCCCGGAACCGGGATAGGTCTTGCAATCTGCAAGAGAATTGTGGAACAACATGGTGGTACGATCTGGATCGAATCTGTTCCCGGTTCGGGATCAACTTTTTATTTCACCATTCCAAATAGAAAAAAGGAGGACAAACCATGAATGTGAATGATATGTTATTAAAAGGGTCACGACCGGTCGAAATCCTGCTGGTTGACGACAATCCTGCGGATGTCACTCTTACCCAAGAGGCGTTTTTGGAGAACAAACTCTGCAACAACTTAAATGTAGTGAATGATGGCGTGGAAGCAATGGATTATCTCAGAAAGAGGGGTAAATATACTTCGGTTTCGACACCGGATATTATCCTGCTCGACCTTAATATGCCCAAAAAAGACGGGCGTGAAGTCCTTGCAGAGATCAAGGCAGACGATGTACTGAAATATATCCCTGTCGTCATCATGACCGTCTCAAAGGACGACAAGGATGTCCTTGAATCATACCGGCTCCACGCGAACTGCTATGTAAAAAAGCCCGTAAAATTTACGGAATTTGTTGAGGTTGTCAAGGCTATTGAGAACTTCTGGTTTTCGGTTGTAACACTCCCGTCAAAAAAATAAGGTGCAGGTAATGAAGATTCTTGTGATCGAGGACAATCCGGCTGATGTGGAGATGATACGTGAGCTGCTGTCTGATCATAAAGAATCGTCTTTTAAGATCGTTTGCGCAGACCGGTTATCGGCTGCAAAACCGTTCTTTGCAGAGGGCGGAATCGATATTATTATTCTTGACCTTGGACTTCCTGACAGCCAGGGACTGGACACGATCCGGCGGGTAAGAGAACATGCTGTGGAAGTACCGATTGTGGTACTGACCATGCTTGACAATGAAGAAACCGGTTTGAATGCACTCAAAGAGGGTGCACAGGACTATCTTGTCAAAGGCCAGATGAACGGGCCATTAATTGTCCGTTCCCTGCGCTATGCTGTCGAACGAGGCAGGAACGAAAAAGAACTGAAAAAATCCCACGACCACCTTAAAGAAATGGTTGCCGAGAAAGAGACCCTGCTTCGCGAGATCCATCACCGGGTCAAGAACAATCTCCAGCTGATATCCGGACTTCTGGATATGACCCGGATGAGTTCTTCTGATGAATCAACAAACAGCATACTGACCGATATAATGCTCAAAATCCAGACCATGGCACAGATCCATACCCGGCTTTATGAAAGCAAACAGTTTGGTAAAATCAATATAACAGACCAGTGCAGGGACCAGGTAACAGCATTATCAAATATTTTTTCTCATAAGGGGCACGAGATCAGTTGCGAGATTAATCCAGAGGAAGTATTTCTCCCGGTAGATCAGGCCCTCCCCTGCGCACTTGTGTTAAATGAAATTCTCTCGAACGCGTATAAACATGCATTCAAAGGGCGGAAAACCGGCAAAATTGAGATTTCTGCATTGCAGGTAAACGGCCAGATCAGAATCGCTATCTGTGATAATGGAGTCGGGTTACCCGATAATTTTGAGATCGGCCGTTCCAACAGTCTTGGAATCACGTTGATCAGGACAATTGTGCAGCATCAGTTGAAGGGATCACTAATGTTTAAAAGCCAAAATGGTACTAAGATCAGTATTGAATTTCCTGTTATACCAGCGGGGACATAATTATGTCGAAAATACTTGTTGTTGATGATGAAGCGATCATCGTTATGCAGCTGGAAAAACGGTTAAGCGTAATGGGATATACCGTTGCAGGCATGGCTGCTTCCGGTGAAGATGCTGTCGATATGGCACGGCGTCTCCAACCAGACCTTGTGCTGATGGATATCGTGATGCCAGGTCAGATGAATGGTATTGAAGCGGCAAAAATAATCACCGGGGAACTGGATATCCCGGTTGTTTTTGTCACATCGTATGCTGACGATACCATCATTGAAAAAGCAAAAAGCGCCCGACCCTATGGCTATATTGTAAAACCCTTCAATGAACTGGAAATCAAAGCCGCCATTGAAGTGGCACTGTTCCGAAAAGCAACAGAACAGGAAGAGCAGAAAGTAAGAAAATCTGCACAGGAAAAAATTTCGCACGGAATGGAAGCCGGCACTCCGGCACAGGATGAACTTGCCTATGTCGATCTGCCGGAAATAAAATCCATACTTTTAAAAGATATCTTCACTGACATCGTTCTCTTCCTCTACACTGACCAGGTCGAAAAAGAACCAATATTTAAATTTGCATTGGAAGAGGGCTTAAAAAAGGGAGGACGCAATCTCTTTGCCTATTTCCAGTCAACGCTCCCGAAATACTTCCCAAAAGAGATCCAAAAAAGGGATCTTTACACCATCCGGATAAAAAGAAACGATGTTTTTACCCTGCTGCCGGTCCTTGAAAAGTGCACTGAATCCCTGCTTTACGCAGGTACAACAAAATCACTACAGATCCTGCTTGATTTTTCTGAAACCGAAGAGTTTGAAGATATTCTGGCTATCAAAAAATTACTTCTCTTAAAAAAGGAGAAAGGAATTCCCGTATCCGGAATCATCGCCATGAATATCGGGAAAATCGATCATACCCTGATAAAATCCTTAGCCGAGGGTATCCCCAAGATCATCGTATCAACCGGGAAAGAAACCACACTCTCGTTTGCCCATCATACCTTTTCTTCGGAATCTGTTTCTGTAGTCTCCCAGTCAACCATCGATGATGTAGTAAGAAAGTCATTAGAACCGGTGGTCCTTTCCCTTTTGGATAAACCGATTTCAGGGTATGATATCGTTCATGAGATCCATAACCGGTACAAGGTTTTAATTCCGCAGGCACGGGTTTACACCCTCCTCCACGATCTTATGGAGAACGGGTACCTTGAGATCAGGGTTTCAGGAAAATCAAAATTGTATTGTACTACAGAAAAAGGAAAAAAACACATCAACCAGAAACTCGATGACTTCAAGCAGGTGTTCCAGCATATCTTATGTGGCGTAAGTGGAACGAACGCGGGCATTAATGATAAAAAGTATCCCTGACCGGTGAGGAGCGGATGGAATGAACGGATACGTTACCTGAATGATATCACTAAAATTGCGAATAAAAAGAATGCAAGTCCTCCGAGATCCCGGGCATCATGGACCCAGCCGCATCGTATCCCGGGTTCTATCTCTCTCATTCGCGTTGGTACAATGAAATTTATACTCCTTCATTACAATAGTGATCATATATTACTGAAGGAGAGGGAGGTTAAAATGGCAGAAGCATTCAACACAACAATTGTGCTTTCCGGTGATGATGCCCGGAGGTTCCGTGAGTACGACCGGAATCCGTGGCAGCATGAGACCCCTCAAAGTCGTGAAGATGCACGGCGGGCACGTGAGATCGCACGAGCACTGAAATTTTAAAAATGACTCTTAATTTTTCTGAGATCAAAATTAACCTCTTAACTGAGTGTGTCGATGTCCGCCAATTTACGTGCCGGAAACGGGCGCATAGTAGTACCCTTGAAAATTTTCTCCGGAGACACGCGATCGATAATCAAAAAAAGCAACTGTCTGTAACATGGGTGGCAACAATGAGGGATGTGCCCATTGGATACTTTTCTCTGGCTTGTGCAAGTATAGATCTCACTGATCTGACTCCGGACGAGAAAGATGGCTGTCCTCTGTACGACAGGTATCCTGCCATCATTATCGGGAAATTTGCGGTAGATGACCGGTATCAACAGCAGGGTGTGGGACCATGGATGATGGAGCACCTCTACGCAATCATCATTCGTCTTTTGGATCTGGTCGGATGCCGGTATATTATTGTAGAGTCTAAACCGGCATCAGTAGGTTTCTACGAGGATAGATGCCGTTTCGTTAATGCAAAAACACTGGATAACGGGAACGTGCTGTTATACAAGAACGTGATCACCATCACTAAAGAGGCAGAATAATCCTCATAACGTTTCCCTCATTTATTTTTTTTGGATTCTCATAAGTCCGGCTGGACAGTTACGATAAAAAAATATGAGAGGGGATCCGACCACAATACCAAAAAAACATGTTGCCTGCTTTTGCTCCTGCTGACAGATTTCTCTCCTCTACTCTTTTATGGGACAACTCCTGCTCCTTACAAAAAATATAACAAGGATTGTAACATCCAGTCTGGTTTATCTTCTTTCATACAGTGGTAAATAACAGGAATAGTTTAGGACTTAACGCAGATCAATCGTTTCGATGACTGATTTCGTCATACTCTGCAAAGATATTGCCATTTGACGTTGCCAGATCCAGATACGCGGATGAATTTTGCAGAACTCCTATAATGGTATATGCGAGAGGTGAAACGTCATTATAGATAAAAAAATAGTTTTCTCATTTGACCGCGTGGAGTCTGCTGATAAAAATCAACACAATACCACGCGTTTGGATGCATCAGGATGGATCTTATCTGGCGGGATTGGGATTTTACACGCGGAGATCTGCAAGGAAATAACATCTGAAGTGACATTACCGAAGATGGCCCTGTCGGTCGGGTTCAGTAACCGTGCCAGCATTGCAGCAATGCGTTACACCTGTTTGTATGCCAGCTATCGATCGGTAAAAATTTTCTCCTATCGTTTTTTGGAACAGACGCAGGTAAAAAACAATCGCGTAAATGATGGAAACAACCGGCAAAAATACCGGGCTTCATAAAAAAGTAACAGGAGAGCAGGATTATGGGAACAGGAAACTTTAACAATACCGGACCAATAAAAACAATCGAACCAGCAACAACTCTTGTTGATGAGGGGAAATCCCTTCGTATCCTTACAGAACTGCCCGGTATAGTTGAGGAAAAAATCAAAATCGATCTTGAAAATCACTCAACCTTAGTTACGATTGTTGCATCTGACAGCACGAATCCATATAAAAAAGTGATCACCATACCCTATGAAGTAAGATTTAGTAAAAAGCGGTTTTCCGATGGTGTCCTTGAACTAATCCTGGAAAAAACAAATCCTGATACCCTCTGATCACCGGGTTATAAATTTCTCCTGTTTTTAAAAACGCTGGCACGTCATTCCAAA
>JAUSBW010000050.1 GCA_030651815.1 Methanoregula sp. | reverse complement strand
ACGAATAGAACAATTGATATGATTTCTTTGACCTGCTGCTTTTCGGATCTTGCAATCTCTAACGCAACACAATCCCTTTAAAGCACGGTGATAATTCTCAATTGCCCAGCAAATCGCCTGTAGATTTCTGCGATCCACATCCTCCATTTTGAGATAATTTGTTATCCAATACCGGTCTTCGCCGTTTTTATTTGTGGAATGCCCAAGTCTGACTAATCCATATTTCTTCATATGAACAACCCTTCCATCATCTGGAAGAAAGACAGAAGGTATGGGTTGATTTCCAGCCCGATCAGGATTAACCATTCGATTTTGTTTGGCACGGGTGCACCAATTCCAACCGAATTTGTCAATAAATGTCAGATTATCATTACTCGAATACCAACTATCAAACAGGACAAAATACGGCTGAAAATTCCTTGTGACTGCCGTTTGAAGCATTGCTCGGAAATGCTCGTTTTTCGATAGACCATCACCTTTTTTGTCGTAAATGCGATAATCAACAGGAAATGTGTTAGTTCCATCTGTCCAAACGAGGGTAACCAACCCGATTCCTTTCACAACTTCATGGAATTTCCCACTCCATTGATACTGAGTCATTTCAATATGTTGTGAATAAATTTTATCAATCACGGTGTCATCCAGGATTAACCAACCGTTTCTCTTTTCAATAAATTGTTCAACCTCATTCCACAACGAGTCTGGGTCTAGGACCTGTTTTGTAAGAAATCGGTTAATCAAATCATGAGAAATTACTCTTCCAATATCGGAAAAGCATTCAGCCGCTTTTACACAGGATGCACCGTATGCAATGGCTATAAGTAAGTTGATATAATCTTCACAAGAAAATTGCTTTTTCTTAACCACGAATTATATGTTGCTCTTATTATATAAAGATCTTTCTATTTAATTCTCTAATTGCGTAACTCCTATAAGCTAAAATCTACGAGAAATCGTTTCAGGACATTACATCAAATACGCCAGATACCTTCTTTTTTTCTATCCATATCCATATGTATTACTTAAGGTCAAGAATATCTTTATGGACTGCGTGATGGCGAGTGAAGCCGGACCGTTCCGGAGGAAATGAGTATGACCAAAGAATCGCTGTACCTGCAACTTGGCTACGAGCCAAAAAAAAGTGATCTCATCTGCCGGTGGTATATCGAGCCGGCAGAAGGCATGTCACTGGATGAAGCGGCTACGAATACCGTAACGGAGAGTTCCATTGGTACCTGGACCGAGATCAAAACGGCAAAAAAATATACTCAAAGGCTTGCTGCAAAGGTCTTCAGGATAGACGAAAAGACTGGGATTGTCGACACCGCGTATCCGGTCGAAGCGTACGACCCGTATGACATATCCTGCATTCTCGCATCAATCGCCGGCAATATCTTCGGCATGAATTGTGTGAAAAACCTGCGCCTGATGGATGTCAGGCTGCCCAAAGAGATTGTCAAAGCGCACTACGGGCCGGCATTCGGGATTAAGGGGATCCGTAAACTGGTGAAGGTTCCGGACCGGCCCCTGATTGGAACAATCATAAAACCGAAGATGGGGCTGAACACAAAGGACCATGCCCAAGTTGCATACGATTCATGGGTCGGGGGCGTGGACATTGTCAAGGACGATGAAAATCTCACGGGCCAGAAGTTCAACCCGTTCTACAAGAGGGTAAAAGAGACCCTGAAGAAACGGGACCGGGCCGAGCGCAAGACCGGCGAACGCAAGATGTACATGGCCAACGTGACTGCCGCAACCACGGACGAGATCATAAAAAGAGCCGGGTACGTCCATGAACAGGGCGGAGAGTATATTATGATCGATGTATGCATCGTCGGATGGCCGACACTCCAGACCCTGCGGGAACACAACGAGGATATCGGGCTGGTGCTGCACGCCCACCGGGCAATGCATGCTGCATACACGCGGAACGAGAAGCACGGCATCTCGATGCTGGTCCTTTCAAAGTTCCTTCGCCTGTGCGGTCTTGACCAGCTGCATATCGGGTCCATGGTCGGGAAAATGATCGATGCCGGCCCGCAGTCCGTGCTCCGCAGCAGGGACGCGCTGGTCTGCGAGGATGTCCCCGCGGATGATTTTGCCGTGGGACAGAAATGGTACGGGAAAAAATCCGTCTTTCCCGTGGCATCCGGGGGTCTTCACCCGGGACACCTGCCGTACCTTGCAAAAGCCTTCGGCAATGACGTGATCATCCAGATGGGCGGAGGCATTCACGGGCATCCCAAAGGTACGGTTGCCGGCGCGAAAGCTGCCCGGGACATGCTCGATGCAGTTGTCGGAGGCGTCCCCCCCCGCAAGTACAAGAGCAAAGAACTGCAGCAGGCAATCAAAGCCTGGGGCATGACTGAAGATCTGATGTGAAGGTTCAACGTAATATAACCAATGGGTACATGGAGAGAGAAACGTGAAACAGCAAAAACTTCTGCAATCCGGCAAGGTAAAATCAGTGTACCAGACGGATATCCCGGGAAAACTCATCATTGAGTTCCGTGATGACATTACAGCATTCGATGGCGGTAAAAAGGATGTATTGATGGACAAGGGACGCTATAATGCTGAGGTCTCCGCGTTCTTCTTCCGGTATCTTGAAAAATCCGGGATAAAGACCCATTTCGTGAAGATGCTGGACGAAAAAAGGATGGTGGTACGCGAACTTCAGATGATACCGCTTGAAGTAATTGTCAGAAATTTCGCAGCGGGCTCGCTGGTACGCAATTACCCATTCAAAGAAGGGACAGAACTCAACCCTCCCATTGTAGTGATCGATTACAAGGACGATTCACGCCATGATCCCATGCTCAACGATGAGATCATCGGGGCGCTCGGGCTTGCAACCCCACAAGAACTTAAAAAGATCAAAAAAATCGCGCTTGAAATCAACAGCCATCTCTCCCGGTTCCTTGCTGAACAGGATATTACCCTTGTTGACTTTAAACTGGAGTTCGGCAGAGGGGGAAAGACGATCTATGTCGGTGATGAGATCAGTATGGACTCGATGCGTCTCTGGGACAAAACGACCGGCGAATCGCTTGACAAGGACGTTTACCGGTTAGATAAAGGGGATGTGATTGCAACATATAACCGGGTCTCTCAGCGGATATGCACGTGAGAGGAATTGCATAATGAACAGGGATACATCGTATCATTCACAGGGCTGCAGATTTACAACCCTGCATTCATCAGGTACAAAGAAATGAAACTCCCTGTTGCACCGCATGCACTTCCGCTCGAATCTGTCCGTGACGCGCTTGAAACCTCACCGCAAGGTCTGACAGTATCCGAAGTGCAGGCACGGCGGGTGCTCTACGGGAAAAATGTCCTGAAGGAAGAGAAGACCAGCCGGCTGGTCATATTCCTGCGGCAGTTCAACAGCATCCTTGTCTACATCCTCATCATCGCAGCGGTCATCTCGCTCATCGTCTCCGATATCAAGGACTTTTTCATCATCATCTTCATCATCGCGGTCAACAGTATTATCGGGTTCTGGCAGGAGGTGAAGGCGGAGGCGTCGCTGGATGCCCTGAAAAAACTCACCGAGAGCAAAGTCACGGTCATCCGGGACGGGACCGAACGCATTATCCCCTCAGAAGAACTTGTTCCCGGGGATTGCGTTGTTCTTGCAGAGGGAGATCTGGTTACTGCCGATATCCGCCTCTTTGAAACCTCGGCGCTCACCGTGGACGAATCATCACTTACCGGTGAATCGCTGCCGGTCGTCAAAGACTATGCCGCAAAGGTTGCAAAAGATGCACAGCCCTATAATTACCTGAACAGCCTCCTTTCCGGCACGACTGTTGTGCGGGGGTTCGGCAAGGGCTACGTTGTGGCAACCGGGAAGAAGACCTATTTAGCCGGTATTGCGGCGCTTGCGCAGGAACGGTCTCCTGACAGCCCGTTCACGAAAGCGATTGCCCATTTTTCAAAACGGTATATCATTCTCCTCATCGGCATCTTCGCACTGGTGGGAACCATCGCGTTCCTGCAGGGCCGGCCGTTGCCGGAGATTGCCTATCTCCTCGTTGCCCAGATGGTCTCTGCGGTCCCGGAAGGGCTTCCGATTGTTGTGACGATCATCATGGTTGTCGGAGCACTTGCGCTCTCGAAAAGAAAAACCCTCGTACGCTATCTCCCGGCGGTTGAGACGATGGGAAGCGCCACGATCATAGCATCCGACAAGACCGGCACCATAACGGAGGGTATCCTCACTGTTCATGATGTCTTTGCACTTGACCGCGAGGCGCTCGAACTGGCCGCAGCCCTCTGCAACGAGGCCCGGGGCAATGCAGGCGATCCCATCGATGTTGCGCTTTCGCGGTGGGTAACCGGGTATGAAAATATCCGGATGCACAATCCCCGCCGCTGGGTGTACCCGTTCGATACCGCAAAGCGGCTCATGGCCACGGCAAATGTTGTGGGCAGCGAGGAGCGGTTCTATGTCAAGGGTGCATACGAGGAACTGAACAAATACGCGGACAATGCTCATGTACTCGGAGATCTTGAGCTCCAGATCGATGCGATGGCCGGCCGCGGGCTCCGGGTGCTCGCGTTCGGTGCGGGCCGATGGTTGGGTGAGGATCCGGCCGCATGGAAGTTCTCCATTGTCGGGATCATGGGTTTCATCGACCCGCCCAAGGAGAGTGCTGCCGAAGCGGTCCGGGTTGCCCAGAAAGCCGGGATCCGTGTCATGATGATTACCGGCGACCACCCGCTGACCGCCCGTGAGATCGCCCGCTCCGTTCATATCTGGAAAGAGGGCGACGGACTCCTTACCGGGCCGGAGATCGTGGCCATGAGCGACGATGATCTTGCAGCAGCGCTGAAAACAACCACCGTCCTGGCCCGGATCCTCCCCGAGCACAAGTACCGGGTGGTGAAGGTGCTGCAGGAACACGGGGAGATCGTGACGGTGACCGGCGACGGGGTGAACGATGTGCCGGCGCTGCGGGCCGCCGACCTCGGCATTGCCATGGGCTCCGGTTCTGAGGCGGCAAAGAGCGCAGCCAAGATGGTGATTGTGGACAACAACCTCTCGGTCATCGTGGATGCGATCCGGAACGCCCGGGTGATCGTGGACAACATCCGCAAAGTGATCTATTACCTTGTCTCGACCTCGATCACCGAGATCGTGCTCATCAGCATAACGGTCTTTGCCGGGCTTCCGCTGCCGCTCCTCCCCATCCAGATCCTCTGGATCAACCTGGTCACGGACGGCGTGCAGGACAAGACGTTCCCCTTTATCAAAGAGGAAGGCAACGTGATGACCCGTCCACCGAAGGATCCCGCAAAGCAGTTCTTTGATGGCAGACAGATGCGCCGCATCATGACGTTCGGTCTGGTCATGGGAGCCCTTGCAGCGGTCATGTTCTGGTACCTTCTCGGAAGATACCCGTACGAACTTACCCTCTCGATCATGTTCACGTCAGTCGTCTGCTTCCAGTGGTTCAACGGCCTCCAGGCCCAGCAGGAGCACGAGCCGTTCCTACTGGATATCCGGCGGAGCATATCGATCAACCCGTACATCTTATATGGTATCGGCGTGGGTATCGTGCTCCAGATGATTGCCATCTACGTTATCCCGGGAGTGTTTGGTGTCGTTCCCCTTGCTCCTGAACACTGGGGATACGTGATCGCACTTTCGCTGATTGCGTTCTTTGTTGTTGAAGCGATAAAATGGCTGGATTACAGGGGCAGTCACGCGACGGTCAATATCTGAAAGAGAACCAAAACCATGGAGCGCTGGTCATCTCATATCGGATTCATCCTCGCGGCCGTTGGCGCTGCAGTCGGGATTGGCAATATCTGGCGGTTCTCCGCAGTAATCGGGCAGAACGGTGGCGGGGCATACCTCATCCCCTACTTCATCGCAGTCTTTGTCTTCGCACTCCCGCTCATGATCCTGGAGATCACGATGGGGCGCCGGTTCCGGGGAACGGTCGTGAGTTCGTTCCGGGCGGTACGACCGGAGTTCCGTTTTATCGGGTGGTTTCTCTGCGGAATTGTTTTTCTGATCCTCAGTTATTATCTTGTCATTACCGGCTGGACCATTGCCTACACGGTCTTTTCTGTCACGGGAGATACGGTCACCTTTTCCGGTTTTACCGGATCGTACCAGCCGGTTCTCTTTGCGATTCTTGCGGTTCTCTTGACCGGCATCATCGTTTCAGCAGGAGTCCGGAAAGGAATCGAGAGGATATCGATCATACTGATTCCCGTTTGCATCATTATACTTGTCATACTGGCGCTCTACTGCGTCACGCTCCCGGGTTTTTCCGAAGCGATACGGTTCCTTTTTACCCCCGATTTCTCTGTTCTGACGCACCCGGACCTGTGGATCGCTGCGTTCGGGCAGGCATTCTTCTCCCTCTCGGTCGGGGAAGGTATCCTCCTCACATACGGTTCATACATGGCAAAAGAGCAGGATATCCCGGGGGCAGCGCTTATTATCACGATAGCAGATCTGTTTGTTGCGCTCCTTGCCGGTGCGGTCATCTTCCCCATTGTTTTTTCCTACGGGCTTTCTCCGACAATCGGAGCAGAGCTTGCCTTTACCACGCTCCCGATAGCGTTCTCGCTTATGCCGGCAGGGCAGCTCTTTGCCATTGCATTTTTTGCCGTGCTCTTCTTTGCCGCACTTACATCGGCGGTTGCCATGCTGGAGGTGTGTGTTGCGGCCGTCGAAGAAGCCGCAGGGTGGACGAGAAGAAAGGCAACATCGGTCCTTACCGGCATCCTTTGTATCGTAACCCTGCTCCCGGCGCTCAGTTACAGCACCATGCGGTTGTCATTTGACGGGATCCCGTTGCTGGATCTTATGGATGATACCGTGGGGACGCTCGGCCTTCACATAGTAGCCATACTTCTAGCCATCGTATTCACATGGTTCCTGCCCCAGGATGAATTCTGGTCTGAGCTGGGAAAAGCAACGCGCCTCAAACGGATCATTTTTTTCCTTTGCAAATATGTGATACCGGCAGCACTCCTGCTCACGATAGTGGTACAGCTGATAACGGGGATGACCGTACCGGGAACCTCCTTCATTCCCGGCACTCAGTATATCGGCTCCGTGCTCCAGATAGAAGGGGTTGCCCTGTTCGCACTCCTTATTTTTGTTGTATACATTATCGTCAGAAATCTACGGAAATGATTTTCTGCGATCCAGTGTTCATCTGGTTTTTCAGGTTTTCTGCCCGGTCCTGATGACGAGGACCGGCTTCTTTGCCCTTCGCACTACGGTGAATGTGGTGCTTCCGAGCAGCATCTCCCGCAGCCAGTCCGTGCCATGAGCATTCATCGCTATCAGGGACACATCGTCTTCTTCTGCCACGGACAGAATCATCTCCGTTGGATCACCGACACGGACACGAACGATTGCCGCAATACCGGCAGCGGCAAGGTCCTGTTGCAGTGCTGCAAGCCGGGCCTGGGCATTTGCAATGCATTCATCGTTCTCTGGTTTGGATTCCGCACGGCTGACTACATGCAGAAGTACTATATTTTTCATTCCCTCAAGTGTTTTTAAGAGATGCAACAACCTCATCAGCAGGCCTGGAAAAATCCGTCGGTACAAGCACGTTTGAAAACAGCGGGCTTGGGGATGCCGGCCCGGCACCCGAAACCGGATCGGGGCGCATGATGAGATCACTCATTGTTGCATTGCGGAGAACGGTGGAGGATACGCTGCCCGGCAGTAATTCTGTTACCGGATTCAATCCCGGGGCCCCGGTGATGACCAGAGACACATTATGGGTTTCAGCGGCCACTGCAATCGCCTGTGGGACCGTTCCCTGCGTTATTACATTTACAATAGCGTCAACGCTGATAATAACTTTAAATCCGATCTTCTCAAGATTCTCTTTTTCTCTGATCAGGCTGGGTCAGAACCTTTTACAGGTGATAAAATACCTTCAAATTGCAGGGATTTTCTTCAGCAGTTTATAAATGACTAATCGTATTTTTAGTTGTGACCCAGCCTGTAAAGTACAATTTCACCGGTATCATACCGCATCTCCCTTCATTCTTCATGCCGGCATTTCACCAGTTTTCGGCCGGTTTTGCAGTCAGGGAAATATTCTTTTACAGTGCTGTCCAATACAAAACAAATTGAGGTGAAATCCCGTGCTTCTTGCTAATGCAGCGTTAGGTCTCTTCCAGTTGGTAATTGGAAAGGCTCAGCAAATCGCGACCCCTAAAAAGCTCAGCATATCGTGACCCTCAAATGGCCATTTTAGGTTCAGCATATCGTGACCCCTAAAGGATAAAGTTCGACGTTCATTGCTCCTTTGGTGGGGCATAATGGAAT
>JAUSBW010000049.1 GCA_030651815.1 Methanoregula sp. | reverse complement strand
CATATGATGTCCAGGAACGAGTTGAAAATTTGTTTCATACTTTGCGGTATCAGTCGAAACGAATTGTGTCTACTACTTCGCCTCGCTCTAAAATTCTTACTAATTAATCATCAGTCCCCATGGTATTGATGTCGGGGGGGGATTTCTTTAGCGGTAGCTTTGAGTTTTTTTTCGTAAAATCGCACAAATTTTGTACATTTTATTCCTCGCAAGTTTTGTTATCCAATAAACCGGGATTTTCGTTGAGATCCTATCACTTATGCATATCCTGGATCAAATAAATGAATCAATCGAGATTGTATTGGATAAAAAAAATAAAACACTTATCCAATTATTGGAGTGATTCAACACTTCAACACAAGTCGCTGTGATATACGGTCAATAGGCCTTAAGCTGAGGGCTATGGAGTCGATTGTTTTTTTCCGTCCCCACGGGCGGATACCGGTGCGTGATAACATGCACCAGACATTCTCCCAGCTTTTCGGCCAGGGTACGGTCGTGCTTGAAATCCTTGATCTCCCGGTTTATTGCAGATAATTTTTCAGGAGGATCTTTATGGATATATTCCGTAACGCCGTAAATGATAATATCTGGTTCCTGATCTTTAAGATCTTTGCAGTCTGTACATACCCGTAATCCTTATACTTCAGAGGGATGGGCTTGCAACATAATTTACAATGGGACTCCCGGATAAGATCGACTTTAACACCATCAGACCTTGTGAATGAGAGAGTCATGCTTCCTTCTTAGTTCACCTTCGGAATCAGGAGTATTAACCTGTGCCGGGCGGTGTGAAAATGATTTTTTAAAAATTGTTTTTTCATTCTTTGCTCAAGAATTCTGAACAGACTTGATGAAAAACTGTATGGGCAGGCGATTGGTCACCACCGGTTTGCCCGGTGTCCTGGAAGGGCTCCCCAATACGGTTTAATTCCATCGAATTCGAGGGAATTAGAAAACACGCCGGGCTCAACTGTTTTAATCCTCACGCCCCGATTGTCCTCTCCGACCGGGAGACCGGCAGGGACGATGACGAATACGAGACGGAACTCCTGATGGCGGCGTATGTGCTATGGGCAAAAGAGTATAACAAGAAGAGTGCCGATGAAATCAGCACCGAACTCGTGTTCTTAAAGACCGGTGATGGCGAGGACTTATGTTTTACTGAAGGGGAAGAAAAATATTATTTATTACTCATCTCGATTTTCTCCAAAATATCTTTTCTCGATAATGCCTGAGCGATTGCCATCAGACTGTATCTGAGATATTCAGGATCATCAAGTGCAGATGCAGCAATTGCTTCAACATTTACCCCTTGGGATCTCAATACTGCGCGAATGTAATTGTCTTTTTGCTGTTGTTGTTCGTTTCCGTGAATTGCTCGTGATAACCCATCAAGATAAATTGCAACTTTGACCGATAAATCGGGCGATTCATAATAAAAATCCGGTTTCGTCAGACCAATTGATCCTGGCAATTTGATCTCCCGTTGGGTCTCAAACGGTGGGAATCCATAGTCTTTAAGTATATTCAAAAAGGAGATATTTTTATTTATTTCGGGGAACGCGGGGAAACAAAGGCAAAATACCTTAAAACACTTGGATATGATATCATACCAAAATCAATTTTAGAGATTTCATAACAAAATAATTTTATACTATAGTAGTAGTAGTAGTATGTGCAGGGTTCACTCCTAGACCAAGGGGTGTTCTCATCCGCAAAAAAATAAGCATGTAAAGATATTCTCTCTTTATTTATGTTTTGATTTTTTCTTTTATTGTGATTCTGTTTTTAATCAATCTGCATCAACGACTTGAAAAATCGCGTATCCTCTTCTTCCATCCGGACCGCTGGATTTGTAAAGAACCTACTACTTCCATACCGGTCATAAAACAGAATTCCACAAATTGATTCGGGCAATGCTAACGATTCGAACGGGCTTTGCGTACCGGGAATTTCCCACATCGAGTACGTGTTATTGAGGACCAGAATAATTGGGGCATCCAAACTTTCTGAAGACAGATCAATGTGCTTGGCGATTTCTTCCTTAATCAAAGTCCTGACTCGGGAAAAGAGCTCCTGGTTTTTTGATTGTGTGACACGACCAAAATATCAAAATGAATCCCCCAACTTCCGGACTCCCCGAAAATGTCCATATCATCCCCCTCGGTCACGAGATTGATCGCGCGGTAAAACCATTACAAAAAACCAAAGCTGACCGGGTGCATCTTCTGGCAATACCACCGGATGCAGAATTGGATCCGGTGATGAAAGAGAACAGATGAACTATACGCAGAAAGTGACAGCCCGCCTTGAAGAAAATAAAATTCCCATTCAATTTCATGCGGTGGATCCGTTCGACACCCTTGAGGTTATGAAAAAAGTATCGCGCATTATTGTTAAGGAGAAAGAGAAAGGCAATAATGTCTATGTCAATATGTCTGCGTGTGGCAGGAAGACCGCATTTGCCGTTACGATTGCTGCGATGTTCCATGACACTGCTGCATACTATGTGGCTGCAGATAGTTATGCCACCGGTGTTAATTCAATCAAAGAGTCAGATCACGGAATGAGTATCGTTGAATCCGGTAATATCGAACTGCTCCAGCAATTCCGGATTATGAAGCCCGATGATACGAACATTGCCCTTCTCGCCGAATTATACCGCAGAAAATCAAACGGCAAGCCGGATATGAAAAGTGACGATATCATTGACTTTTTCTATCGGATGAATGTTCATGGATTTGATGTTAAACCTGAAGATAAACGGGGGATGGATAGATCAAAATTAAAGCGGGCTCTTCTGAATCGGATCAATAGAATGCATCTCGAAGGGCTCGAAAAGCAGAAGTATATCGAAAAAAAGAAGGTTGGAAAGGAATTTTTTGTGACGATAACTGATGCTGGTTCGCACATCGCGTGTGTGAGTGGGTTGATTGATTGAGAGGGAGGAAAAAGATAAGGGAATTAAAATTTCAAAGGATAACCTGTCATAAATCACAATTGTGATTAAGTTTAATAGCGATTGGGTCGAAATTAGAATTGATATCTTCTTAAAAGAGAATAAACAATGGATTTAGGATTTGTTTAAATGTTCAATATCAAATGGGATCCCGAAATCAATGGCGTTTTATTAACTGGAAAGGCTCAGCAAATCGCGACCCCTAAAAAGCTCAGCATATCGTGACCCTCAAATGGCCATTTTAGGTTCAGCATATCGTGACCCCTAAAGGATAAAGTTCGACGTTCATTGCTCCTTTGGTGGGGCATAATGGAAT
>JAUSBW010000048.1 GCA_030651815.1 Methanoregula sp. | reverse complement strand
GTTCCATTCATGTCTATTGGCTGCACACAATTGTTAGCGGCTGATAGGAGCGGTACCTTACAAAGAGGGAGGCACTTCATCCCCGCCATAAATAGCGGGGTCTTCCCGTGCCCCCTCTTATCTCCCGAACCGGAGATAAATTCATGGTAATACAATTCATTTTCAGTAAGGGAATGAGAATATGGCTGAATTCCAGATACCAACCTGTGATCACAATCATGATGTGATTCCGATGACCAGGGTGTGGGAAGATGGTCATGGAAATGCAGTGTACCAGTGCCCGGTCTGCGGGAGAAAAATGCAATGCCGTGTCGGGGCTGGCAGACGGTAAGGGAACATCTCTTCCGCTGATTCACCGGATACGGCGATAAAAAAACCATACTCACCTTTTTTTAGGAATGCTTTTTGTGCAGCTCTGACTGGCCTTTTTTCGGATAATTGCCAGAAGATTATTGTATTGTTTTTGTTTTCATCAGTTCAATCAGGCAGAAGAATGCTGCGGCTTCTACCGGATCATTGAAGTGGATCAGTTCCGCATCCGTCCGCTTCTCCAAGCAATCCGTAAGCGTTTTCCCGTATTCCTGTTCGTAGATCTTTAACGCCCGCGTGGTCTTCTTCCACCGCAGGATTACCTCATCCAGTTGCATCTTTCGCAAAAGTTCACCCGTATCCAAATGGCTGGTGCCGGGATATGAGAGCATGGTTGGCGGGGGGTGAAAGTGAGCGGGAGGGAAGTCATGTGTTATTTGGGGGAGGGGGTGATGGGTCAGTTACTCGCTGCACGTAAAACGCCTTTGAACAAAAAAAAACGTTTTTCCAGGATTTCAGGTAAAAAAGATACCCGAATTACGCAGACTGGGCAGAATGGACGGGGAATCCTTTCCTGATATTATTGAGAAATAGAGAGTTCCGGTCATTATATTCGGCGGTGGTGAGAGTGATGATATCAAGGGCAATCCGGTATTTTCGGATCGTGATCAGCTCTGCATCTTTTGTTGAGAGTGCCCGTGTAAAAATATCCATCCCGGAAAAATCATCAGATATCACCGCGATATCTATGTCACTTCCCGGATGGTGTGTGCCGGTGTTTGAGGATCCGAACAGGATCAGATCATTGATTCGGATTCCATTCGATTCAAGAGAGGTTTTGAAAAAATTCACCGCTTCGATGACTTTTGCACCAACCATGTCAGGATCTCCTTTGTCTCAATCATCCTTGAACGATCTCAATGACACGCTTGGCGATCTTTTCGATCGCATCATCCTTCAGATGGCCGGCGATATATTGGATAATTTTCTTATCCGCAGTAAAAATCCGGGTCGGCCGAACATTACTTTCCTGCAACAGTGATCCGGATGAGAGATCATCTTCGCCAATTAAAATTGCATAGCGATCTGATACCAGCCGGCTGGTAATCTGACAGAGGATCACATTATCACCATCCGGTGTGGCAAGGACCAGTGCCGGGCGTTTCTTGGCACTGCTCAAATCAGAAAAAGGGAATAAGACGACAACAACGTCGCCTTTTACAAGTTCGCCCATGCTTCATCTTCCTCATGACGTAGCCAGTCCTTCTTTAAGGAAGATTCGCTGGCAAGTGCTGTGTCGGTTACGATTTTACCGGCTTTTTTCTTTTTCGCCCGGATGAAATCTAGGATCTCACGATAGTGCTGGCGTGGCACCTGGTGCAGTTCCTTAATGATCTGTTCTTCGACTTCCATCGACACTCACCCGAATTTGTCTATACATTCCATTAAGCAAGGAAGATTATCAGGTTTCCTGTTATGGGGCAGGGGGCTCGCTCGCTTACGATCCATGCCCGACCCCTTCGAATCCCCCTCAGCGATTCACTGCTGCGGGCAACTCCCTTAGTAGATTGGGGGGCGGGTGCCGGGTGAGAATAGAGGAAGGGGGCGCGGGAACCACTCAATGGGTAGAGTTTCCCCTTCCCTCCGCAATAGCAACGGGCTGCGGCCAGGAGTGTGGCGGGGATGATCATTAGTGAAAACTGCTCGTGATAGTATTCTGATTGGGCGATACGGGCAAAAAGTATCAGGAGTGCTGCACAACACATGGACCCGAACAGTCGTTTCGCAATCAGGTCTTTATCGGATGCGAACTACCTTCTGCCGGCCGCAGGAGCCCCCGTTGCCAGATATCATTCACCAGTGTTTTCAATCCCTCGTAATAATCGCGGACAGTATTATAAGGCCCCGTAAAAGGCTGGGGCATCGCGATAAACCGGTCGGGCGACGAGGTTGCTGTTACCGTAACCGCGGGTGTCGGGGACGGGGTTCCACGGGTTGAGACCGTGGTCTGGGTGTCTCCCGGTACGGGAGTTGTCTCCCCGGTATCACCAGACACGGACTCGGCCCGGGTATGGCATTTGTTGTTATAATAATACGGGTAGCCTTCCGGACAGCAATGGCCGTCACTCGTTGCGTACTTTGCATATCCCTTACTGCACGCATGACATTTGCCATCGTAATACTGAGGAGTTTCCTGCGGGCAGCACTTCCCGGAATCGCTGTCGTACACACTGCTCTCTCCGCACTGGTGGCATTTGCCATTATAATAATACGGGTATCCCGTGAGACAGCACTGGCCACCGCTCGTATCGTATTTCGTGTATCCGTCCCTGCACTGATGGCATTTCCCATCAAAGTAAAACGGATATCCCCCCGGGCAGCACTTCCCGGAATCACTGTCATACACACTGCTCTCTCCGCACTGGTGGCATTTGCCATCATAATAATACGGATATCCCGTGGGACAGCACTGGCCACCGCTCGTATCGTATTTCGTGTATCCGTCCCTGCACTGGTGGCATTTCCCATCAAAGTAAAACGGATATCCCCCCGGGCAGCACATGCCGGACGCTTTGTCATACGAGCTCCCCTTGCTGCAGGCCCAGCAATTGCCATCGAAATAATACGGATATCCTTCCGGGCAGCAGTGGCCGCCGCTGGTCGTGTACTTGAAATATCCCTGTGCACACTGGTAGCACTTGCCGTTGAAGTAATTCGGGTACCCATCCGGGCAGCAGTGGCCGCTGCTCGTGGTGAAATACCCCTGCTGGCACTGGTGGCACTGGCCGTTATAGTAGAACGGGTACCCTTCGGGACAGCAGTAGCCGCCGCTCGTGGTATAGATGTGGTATCCCGGGTTGCACGAGGGCCCGGACACATAGTAATAATCGCCGGACGAGCCACCGCTGGAGCTGCCGCCATTTGTCTCGTAATCGTTCGGGCAGTTGGCAACACAGCCCGAAGGACCTACCGGGGGAGCTCCAATATCATACCCGGTTACCAAAGCAACGGAGACAAGGATAAGAAGGATGAATCCGGCAACGAGCAGAGCCGGAATTTTTCCAGAACGGGAGGCACTCTTCCGCATAATCTCTCAATCCCACGTGTATTGCGTGATAATTCGGTTATTGACTAATAAACGTATGGATGGCGGGGGCATCGAATCCTGAATGCGTTGAGAATTCCCATATGAGACACCTGAAATCACATCAGAAAAATGGCGGGAGGTGCTGCGGGCAATTCCCTTAGTGGAGGGGGGCGGGTGCTGAGTGAACGTAAAGGTGGGGGTCGCGGGGTTGAGGGAGAGGACTTATTCTTAAAATCTGGACAAGTTGGACAAAACTTTTACGATTTCATGGAATTTTTTGCGTCACTTGCGTCACATTGAGGGTCATTTCCGCAATCTTTTTTCTATACAATTTTCTCGTAGGACTTTCCGGAAAAAGGGTACATAGTGACGCATGTGACGCACTGAATATCCTGACAAGGTCACATTTAGGAAAAACGCATCACAAAATTTCTGGAATCAGGGACACCATTCTTCCCGTTTCCGCAATCTTTTTTCTATTCAATTTTCTCGTAGGACTTTCCGGAAAAGGGGTACAATGTGCCATAGTGCCATGATGGGTTCTGTCGCATTCGCGGACCGGGTGGTTGCAGAATGGGGGGATCGCCATGATCTCGCACGATATGAGCTGATCCCCTCAGGGATTTGGTGCTGCGGGCAACTCCCTTATTAGAGGGGGGCGGGTGCTGAGTGAGAATAGTGGGAGGGGACGCAGGGAGTGTGAAGGGGGGTGACATATATGCGTGTACCTATCGTCGGTTATTGTTGTAGATGAGGAAGAAGGAAAAATGTTTAAAATACTGCCATTAAGGAGATTTTTAGTCTTCGATAAAAAAATAATCTGATGTGGGACAATTTTTTGATATTTTGTTACTGGTCAGCCATCTGAAGCACTATTCATCAATAATTTTTAAGATCTCCTTTTCCTGTAATCATTCACTCCTATTTGCGAATCCAAGCAAGAATCAAAAGAATTAAATATTTTAGATATCTAATAGATACCTTATATGAAAAAAGTCCCTATGAACCATTCAAACGAATTGGTGATCAAAAACATTGAAGGGTTCTATGTTCACAAAGTCACTCCTTTTGGAACAAGTGCGAAGGTAGACTGCCCGAAAGAGCATCTCGGGAAAACAGTATTTCTGGTGATCGCAAGCAATGAATCCGAGTCCGTCCGCTTTTGAGGAATTAATCCGTAAAAATGCTGCATTGAAGATTGAGAACGCTTGCCTGCAGAGTAAATACGGTCAGATGTTCAATAATTAACTCTCCCATTACCCTTCGAACCCCTTATAAACCTGTCAGTAATATATCTACCGTATCAACGATCTTTCCGGTCGTTGAACCAGATAACCGGAGCGGGCGGCTTTAAAAGGCGCTCGTACTGGTTCACGGGAATTGGCGAGCGCTCGCCAGATTCTCGTTAAAAAATCCAAGAGAATAGCATACCATAGAAGACAATACGAGAGGAATACAATTATGATACTAGTACCTGATACAAGCGTCCTCATCGACGGGCGCATAACTCAAATGATAAAAGCCGGTGAATACAAGGGTGCAACAATAATCGTCCCGGAAGCAGTGATCGCAGAACTCGAAGCGCAGGCAAATAACGGACGCGAAATAGGGTTTGCGGGGCTCAACGAGCTCCAGTCGCTGTGCAAAATGGCCGAAGAAAAAACCATTGAACTCCAGTTCTCCGGTATCCGACCAACACTCGAACAGGTCAAGCTCGCAGGTGGCGGCGAGATCGACGCAATGATACGGGGTATCGCGTGCGAAAACAAGGCACGGTTCATCACCAGCGATTTCGTACAGGCTGAAGTGGCACGGGCAAAAGGGCTCGATGTCATTTACTTAAAACCGCAGGCAGGGAACTTCGGGCCGCTCGGCATCGACCAGTTCTTTGACGAGCACACGATCGCCGTGTACTTAAAAGAACGGATCGCCCCCACCGCAAAGAAGGGCACGATCAACGATATGAAACTCGTGAAGATCCGCGACCAGCCGACTTCTGAATACGAACTCCGGGCCATGTCGCAGGAGATCCTTGAGCGGGCGAAAAGGGATCCTGATGGATTCATCGAAGTTGAGAAGCGTGGCATCACCGTGGTGCAGATCGGCTCCATGCGGATCGCAATTGCCCGCCGCCCATTCTCAGATGGTATGGAAATCACCGCAGTCCGCCCGATAGTGGATGTGACCTTAAAGGACTACACCAAAGCCGAAGTGATCACAAAACGAATCACCGGAGAAAAACGCGGGCTTATCATCGCTGGTTCACCCGGTTCAGGAAAGACCACGCTCGCCCAGAGCGTAGCAACGTTCCTGTCAGACTCAGGGTTTGTAGTCAAGACCATGGAGGCACCCCGTGAACTCCAGGTGCCGGACCAGATCACGCAGTACACCGCGCTCGACGGCAGCATGGCCAACACCGCTGACGTGCTCCTGCTCGTCCGGCCCGACTTTGTAATCTTCGATGAACTCAGGAAGAACGAGGACTTCAATGTCTTTGGCGACATGCGGCTCGCCGGACTCGGCATGGTCGGCGTCATCCACGCAAACGGCGTGCGGGATGCAATCCAGCGGTTCTCGAACCGCGTAGACTTCTCGGTGCTCTCACAGGTGATCAACACGATTATCTTTGTCAAACAGGGCGTGATCTCCAAGGTCTACGATGTCGATTTCACCATCAAGGTGCCCACCGGGATGGCTGGCGAGATGAACCTCCGCCCGGTGACTACGATAACCGACAACGAAAGCGGCCAGCTCGTACTCGATGTCTTCCGGTACGATGGCGAGACCATCGTCATGCCGGTCATGGCAGGTGCAGCAACACCCGCCGCAGCCACGGTCATGCCGGTAAAAACCCCACTGGTGCAGCATGTCGGCCAGCCGGTCACACCGTTACATCAGCTTGTGCGCACTCCCACCCCCGTTGCACCGCAGCAGGAGACAGCAAAGAGGGAGAATGACGAACACCCCGGCTGGAAACTCACCGAGAAAGATGTCCAGCGCGAGATCGGGCGCTACACCGAGGGCTTTATCGATGTCCAGATGGTGAGCGATACCAAGGCAATCGTGTATATCGATGACAAGGATGTCCCCGCAGCAATAGGAAAAGGCGGCAAGAACATCTCGGCGATTGTCAACAAGATCGGGATTGGGATCGACATCAAGCCCCGCTCGGAGTTCGACCGACAGCAGATGCAGAGCCAGCCGCAGAAAGCTGAAGAGGAGATGAACCTTGGCGGCGGTGTGAAGATCCAGACCGACAAGAAGCAGCTGACGATCATTGCACCCGAACAGAGCGGAAAGATCGTAGACGTGTTTGCAGGTAAGGAATATCTCTTCACAGCAACCGTGAATGACTCAGGTGAGATCCACCTTGCCAGGAACTCCAGCATTGCCCAGGAGATGATCCGGCGTTACCAGAATAGCGAGATCATCAGGCTGCGGCCGGTATAACTTTTTTTTATCGAAGGTGATAATGTGAGCGAATTTGACCTGGGCAAATTTGAAGAAGAAGCACACGAGCGGTGGATACATGCATTTGAATCCAACCCGTCGAACCTTGAAAAATTCTACTTAACCGTAGCCTACCCGTACCCAAGCGGTGCCATGCACGTCGGTCATGGCAGGACGTACATCGTGCCGGACGTGATCGCACGGTTCTGGCGGATGAAAGGCCGGCAGGTGCTCTATCCGATGGCATTCCACGTCACCGGTGCACCGGTGATTGGAATCTCGAAACGGATCGCAAAGAAAGACGAAAAGACCATCCGGCTCTACCGCGACCTCTACAAGGTACCGCAGAACGTGCTGGACGAGTTTGTCGATCCGTTGACCATAGTCCGGCACTTTGCCGGCGAATACCAGCGGGTCATGACTGCCTGCGGGCTTTCGATCGACTGGCGCAGACGGTTCACCACGATCGACCCGACATACAGCAAATTCATAGAATGGCAGTGGAAGCATCTCTATGATGCAGGTCACGTCATAAAAGGCGTGCATCCGGTCCGGTATTGTACAGTTGATGACAACCCGGTCGGCGACCACGACCTGCTGGAAGGGGACAAGTCCGAAGTCATTAAGTTCACGCTCGTCATGTTCCGGTACGGTGATGCATTCATCCCCACCGCCACCCTCCGCCCCGAGACCATCCACGGGGTTACCAATCTCTGGGCCAACCCGACCGTGGTTTACGTCAAGGCGCTCGTTGACGGCAAGACATGGATCGTATCGAAAGAAGCAGCAGAGAAACTCGCATTGCAGGACCACACGGTCGAGATAAAAGAAGAGATCGCAGGAAAAGACTTAATCGACAAGACGGTCTCCCACCCGCTCTGTGGTGAGATCATCATCCTCCCCGCTGAATTTGTGGACCCCGACATGGCAAGCGGGCTTGTCATGAGCGTTCCCGCCCATGCACCGTTTGACTACATTGCGCTTCGCGACCTCCAGCAGGCAGGAAAGTACAAACAGATCAAACCGATCCCGCTCATCAAAGTCGAAGGATATGGCGAGATTCCTGCCCGGTTTGCCGTTGAGAAAGCCGGCATTGCAAACCAGATGGACAGCCGGATGGACGCACTCACGCAGGAGATCTATTCCGCAGAGTTCTCAAAAGGCAAACTCTTCGAGAAGTTCGGCGGAAAACCCGTCCGGGTTGCAAGGGACGAAGTCGCCGCCCTCATGGTCGAAAAGTACGATTCTGCGATCATGTACGAGTTCGACCAGCGCCCGGTCATCTGCCGGTGCGGCAACCGGGTCCGGGTCAAGATCCTGCACGACCAGTGGTTCTTAAAGTACAGCGATCCGGCATGGAAGCAACAGGTAAGCGACCACCTTGGGGACATGGCACTCGTGCCCCCCGAAGTACGGGCAGAGTTCGACCGCACTGTGGGCTGGCTCAAGGACTGGGCCTGCACCCGCCGCGTGGGACTCGGCACCCGCTTCCCGTGGGATACTACCCAGCTGATCGAGCCGCTCTCGGACTCGACGATATACATGGCGTATTACACGATCGCCCACAAGATCCGCGAGATCGATTCAAGGCTGCTCACGCCCGAAGTCTTCGACTACATCTTCCTTGGCAAGAATGCCGAAGACCTGCCGGAAAAGAAGAAACTCGATGCCATGCGCAGAGAGTTCCTCTACTGGTACCCGTACAATTACCGGTTCTCGGCAAAAGATCTCATATCCAACCACCTCACCTTCCAGATCTTCCACCACGTCTCGATCTTCCCGAAAGACAAACTCCCGGCGGGCATGGTCGTATTCGGCATGGGCCTGTTGAACGGCGCAAAGATGTCCTCATCGAAAGGCAACGTCTTTTTGCTCGAAGATGCAGTGGCTGAATTCGGTGCAGATACCGTGCGTATGTTCTTGATGGGCAGCGCCGAGCCGTGGCAGGACTTTGACTGGAGAAACGAACTCGTCATGTCGACAAAGAAACAGATCGAGCGGTTCTACTCAACGATCATGGAACTCCGGAATGCCGGCGGCGAACCGCACGATATCGACAAGTGGCTCGTAAGCCGGCTCCAGTCGCATATCGGGCGAACCACCGAAGCGCTCAACAACTTCCAGACCCGGCAGGCACTCCAGGAAGCCTGGTTCGGTATTGAAACCGACCTGAAGTGGTACCGCAGAAGGCTGCCCGAGAACTGCGACGGAAGCCGGGAACTGCACACGCTCTGTTCTGTCTGGGTGCGACTCCTTTCGCCGTTCATCCCGTTCACGGGCGAGCACCTGTGGAAAGAACTGGCCGGGGAAGGACTCGTCTCGTTCGCTCCGTGGCCGGTTGCGGATAAGAACCTCATCAGCTCCCGTATCGAACTCTCAGAAGAACTGCTCTCCCGCACGGTCGAGGATGTCGAGTCGATCATGAAACTGATCAAGATCACGCCAAAGGCCATCACGATCGCCCTTGCGCCGGAATGGAAGCACGAGATCTTCAGGACGATTGCACAATCATCGGATCGTAACACCGTGATCAAGGAGATCATGAAAGACGAGTCCATGAGGAAGCGCGGCAAAGAGGCAACGGATGCCGCAAAGCAGTGCACCACGCTCATCCACCGCCTGCCCCCGCAGGTCGTAGCCCCGCTGGCACAGGACCCGATCAATGAGCATGCGGTCTTTGAAGCAGCACAAGCGTTTCTCGAACACGAGTTTGGCGTGCCGGTGCATATCACCGATGCCGAAGCGGGCGTGCATGTAAAGGCGGCCACGGCACTGCCGTTCAAGCCCGCGATCATTATTGAGTAATACCGGATAATCCGGTAGTTTTTTTTATTCCCTCCACAAGCCAGATAAGCTCATACCAATCATCTTTTTACAGGAAACCTCATGTCATCGGGATACCGGATTTTTCTTGCGATAACTGCACTTCTCATCATCTGTATAGCAGGCCCGGCCACAGCTGCAGGTATCGGCACCGACTGGAAAGAGCGTGTGCCCTTCGAGGGGTCGTCATTTATGGGAGTGATGTTCTCTACGGATAGTTCAACGGTCTTTGCCGGGGGCAGTCAGATGTATGTCCGGAACTGGGATGACGGGAACCACTGGGGAGGGCGTCCCGGGAATATTGCGACAATGAGCAAGGATGGCAACTATGTGGTCTATGCTCTGGGAAACGGACTGGTGATGCTTGATAAAGACGGCATGGAGATGTGGTCCCGGACCATGGGAGGTCAGGTCCGGGCATTGGCGATCTCTAACAACGGCTCATTAGTCGTCTCTGCTGATAATCAGGGAAATATTAATTCGTGGTCGAAGAACGGTGAATTTTACGGGCGGAACCAGACTGCACTGGTAAAACAGTTGGCCATCTCGCCGCCCGGCACGCTGGTAGTTGCCACTACAGAAACGGGCCTGCTGTTCATGACAAAGGCGCTGGATCCGGTCTGGTCAGATACCAAAAATGGCAGCGTGGATACCGATATTATCATCTCAAACGATGGTTCCACGATCATCACTGCCGGGGGAAAACGAGTCTCTTCGCATACGAACACCGGCAAGATCAACTGGATGAACGATGTCACCCAAGAGGCGATCACAAGCATGTCCTGCTCCTATGACTGTTCCATTATTGTGATTGGCAGCCAGGACAAAAGCATACAGGCCATGGACCGGTACGGAACGATCCACTGGACGTATCCCGTGGGAGAATGGATCAATTCAGTTGCGGTCTCACAGGATGCCAATGTCATAGTTGCGGCAGGAATAGACCGTAACCTGTATGTCCTTGACCATGGCGGAAAACTTCTGGCAAAAAAGAAGATGGACACCATCATTCATCCCCGGTCACTCGCGGTGAGTGCTGACGGAAGGCGCATTGCGGTTGCCGATGAGTATGCACTCTTCGGGTTAACACTCTCAACCGAGTCGGATTTCATAGAACGGGTAACATTGATTCCGACTTCGGTACGATACACAGATATCCAGACACCGCTTCCTACAACCGAAACAACCGTTATTGCAACACCGGTCACCCCAGTGCCGGTAACCACGACTCTCCAATCACCTCTCGACCCGGTTACTGCAATCGCTGCTATCGGTGCCGGGTTGTCAGTCGTGCAGGGGGTAAGAAAACGCTGAATTTTTTTGTTAAAAAGGGATGATCCGGATCAGAACAGTTTGATCCTGACCCCACCGGCCCTGAAGTACCCAAACGGCATGTGCACCCTGTCGCCACAGGCGGCCTTAAGAATATTGATGAAAAGATCATCCTCACCTATATAAAACTCAAATTTCCCATCAGCAGATTGGACGGTCATGATGAATTCCTGATATTCCATTGAGCCTTTATGGCTCGGTTTCTCTTTCATATCGACAGCAGAGATCCGAAGATTTTCTATCGCACGGTTCCCTTTCGTCTCTGCAAGTGCAAACTCGGGCGGCATGGTCTCATACTTCTGGCAGTACTGGAAAGCAACGGACATCTGGTGTGCCCACTGTTGTGACCACTCCCGCCAATAAATTGACGGGCATCTATGGAGTTTCACCAACGGATTGTAGCCCCAATCCAGTATTAATATTACACAATTACATATTTCAGGTGAAGAAACATGAAAATCATGAGAACCAGCATCTTCCGCTT
>JAUSBW010000042.1 GCA_030651815.1 Methanoregula sp. | reverse complement strand
AACACGCTTGCGATATTGCGATAAGGTCTCATTCGTGGAAGGGCGCACTGCCAGCCCTTCCACGAAGAGACATAATCAAGAGGTAAAATCAAAAAAAACTGGTAAATTATACCTTTCCGGGAGCGTCCCGGGATTTTGACACACCCGGGATCGTAGCCGATCTTGGCCCACGACCAATTTTTTATAAATTAATAATCAGAAAAAAAACTGCCTCTTTGTCAAAGTGAGTGCATTAGTCGAATGATTAATTCAGCTCATATGGAGTCACTTGAACCACCTTGCCCGGGCATGACCCCCATCAGGGGGTGGGTATCCTCACAATGCAGGGGTTTGGGAGCGGCAGCTCCCATAAGATTGTATGACGGGAATCTGATTTACCCCCTCAAAACAGCGAAGAGCCAAAAAACTTTTAAAGAAAATTCCTTTTCAGGGCAAGTACCCGGCAGGAGTGTTCCGCAAGCGAAGTATATAGATACGCTTCATCGAGCGTTGCACAGGCAGCAAACGTTCCGTGTCCTCTGGCGATCACAAGTTTCGAAGTTATTAGTGCACGCGCAACATTGCCGGCAATTTCCTGCGTGCCGGGTGCACCCGTAACAACGGGAATGCGCGGGCAGAGCATCTCTCCTTCACTATCTTTAGGGATAATCACATCCATAACAAGCGATGCTGCAACCGCATACGGGGGATGGGCGTGAACAATTGCGGTATGGTTTGTTTTGGTATACACCTCGCGATGCACCCTGTATTCGCTTGAAGCTTCTTTCGGTGCATCACCGGAAAGAGGGACAAACACCGGCTCTGTGGCTATGTCAAGATATGTTCCCGTGCGTTTGATAAAAAAACCATCTCCTGTCTTCACACTCATATTGCCAAAGTTTCCCCCGACAAGATGTTCTGCAAACAGCCGTTTTCCTATCCGTTCAAATTCACCAGAATACATTCACTGCACCTCTTCTTCCCGCAGTATTCTTTTGCATATTCCACCATATGAGCATGAGTCTGCCGGTATACTTTCGGGTCACAGGTAAGTACCTTTTCAAACAGGGGTTTTAATTCCTGTCGTTTATCCTTAACACCCGTACATCGCACGATTCTCTCGGTATAAGCATCGATAACAAAACTTGTCCGCAAAAACCCATAGCACAGTATGCTGTCTGCGGTCTCATCGCCGATTCCTTTGACATTAAGCAACCCGGCCCGGAGTATTTCTGTGGGGATATGGCTCATCCGGTCCACACCCCCATAAGATTCTGTGACGTGAGAAGCGAGAGATTGTAAGCGCTGTGCCTTTACCCGGTAAAATCCTGTACACCGTATTGCATCTTCAATATCCTGCTTCCCGGCAGAATATAACGAATGCATAGAGTTCAGTCCTCTCTTCTGCAGCTCATGAAGCGCCCGCTCAACATTCTCCCACCGGGTCTGCTGGGTGAGAATTGCGCCGATCATCACAACGTCTGTGTCGCCCGGCCACCATGCAATTTCGCCATAATGACCGGCAAGCAACCGGACAATGCGCTGCACTCTAACGGAACTGGATACCGACATCACGCATCTTGTTATACCGTGCAATATTGAGAAGGAGAGGTGTCAGTGCCTCGACCATGCTGGATACCGCAAGAGGGCCGGCATCGAACGCCTGGAGCTTTGAGATCTTATTCACTATGGCCATGACCTCCCGTTTCGCTTCGTCATCATCCCCGCAGACCGGTACTGAATAGGTGAGTTCCTCATCCAGCGCTTTCCACTTGTTCGCGGCAATCGTGTTGAAGGCCGAGCAGATGCGGGTCTCTTTTGGGAGAAGACGCTTGATTAAGAGTGCAGCGGAGCCTTCTGCAGGCGGGACAAACACGAAATGATCGCGTTTTTCCATGGGGTTGACCGGGCTGATGACAATCTTGTCCTCAAAGCAGTCGAGACCCTCAAGGGTGCCAACCACATTCTTAAACGGGATGGCAAGGATCACTACATCTGCGCAGGAGACTGCCTCCTGATTGGTTGCCCCAGCGAGGGAGCAGCAGGATGCTCCACAGTCTTTCAGCGTGCTGATATTGCACTCGCAGCTGTGCTGTGCTTTTACTTCATCACGGGATCCCACAATGACATCATACAGGGGCGCAAGCCGCATCGCCATACCTTCACCAATATCACCGGTTCCCCCGACAATCCCGATCTTCACGTTATTCCACCAGCGGTTTTAGGAGTTTTTCAAGGGTTGACAAGTCCGTTACGCCTTCCATGGACTGCACAACCTTCCCGTCTTTTTCAATAATGAGGGTTGGAACAACCTGAATCCTGTATTTCTCTGCAAGATCCCTGTGCTGGTCGACATCAACTTTCTTAATCTCAACCGCATCACCCATCTTTTTTGCAAGTTCTTCTAAAATGGGCGTCTGCATACTGCAGGGACCGCACCATGTAGCAAAAAAATCAAACAACACCGGCTTGCTCATTGAACATACCCGGAAGAGTAGTCGATTAAAAAAAAGATAAATCTATGGTATTGTTATCTGGAGAGGATCTGCATGATGATCCTGCCGTATGCCGGGCGGGTAACCAGTACACCTATAAGCACACCGAGGATGGTGATAATCGCAAATCCCTTGAGCGTGGAGAGATCCATCAATGCAAGGGGCAGCATCGCAATCACTACGGTTGCTGCGGCTACAACGATGATCCCCAGTGCCCGTGAAAGTCTCTTTAAGTAGAGATTCGGTGAAGGAACCTTTCCTTCATGCAGGATCTCATCCGTTATCAAGACCAGCTGATCGATACCCGTACCTACCACGGCAATCAGACCGGCTATGGTGGGAAGATCCAGTTGGAATTTGATCAGGCTGATAATCCCCAGGAGGATGACTATTTCAGAAGCATTGATCAGCACCATAGGGAGCACAATGCCGGGTTCCCGGTACCGGAAGTAGATGACAAAGCCAACAGTCATGAGAGCAAAGACCCCGGCAAGCAAGGCCATCATCTTATACCGTTCACCCAGTGGTGCAGATACTCCACCGGAACCGGCTATACTCACATCAACGGGCAGAGCTCCTGCCCTCAGGTGGATTTCAAGATTCGTTGCCTGCACGGTACCGGCTTTGCCAGCACCGGTTGATGCATAGAGCTGCCGGATGTTATCAGCCTGAAGTTTGCCGGCAAGGTCGGCGGACAGAGGAGCAGAGTAGACGGTCTTGTTGTCAAGAAGCATGACCAGGTTGTGGTTGGCTGGATCTACAGTTGCACCATATTTTATCGCTCCGTTCCGGAACGCAGCTGCACCGGATTCGCTTAAGGTAAACCCTACACCCCAGCGGTCACTGCCCGCGGGTTCCTGGGAGGGATTCTGGACACTGGTGATTGCATCGCCAAAGAGTACATGCTCGGTCTGGTTTCCTGTTGTCTGGACACGGATCTCAAATTTTCCCTGCTTTCCTACAATTTCCTGTGCCTGCTTCATATCCACACCGGCAAGTTCGACACGGATATACCGCGCGATGTTATTCATGCCGGTTAAGGTATTGACCTTTGCATCCTTGGTCCCAAGGGTGTTTATCTTGTTTTCAAGAATGTGCTTGACATCTTCTGCAGTTGCCTTTGAGACACCCTGCTGGTATGTGGTAATTTTACCACCAGCTGCTGTGAAAATGGGCTCAAGATCAGACTGGGAATAATATTTGCGAATCTCCAGATGCGTAGGATCAACGAGTAATACTTCAGTATCCAGTTTCTCGGAAAGATCCGTGATAAATTCCCCCATCGGGCGATCGGTGGTAAACCCTGCAACCTCCGCGCGGAATTCCAGCTGCAACCACGACCCCTGCTGGAGGTCAAGACCATACTGGAGATTGGTAGCCATATTACCCTGCTGATCGATATGAGGATATATTGCAACTATGGAGAGGAGGATAAGAATGATGAGCGTGGCAACTCTCCAGTCGGAGACAAGTGCTTTTAACTCAGGTCCGTTCATTTGCTGCCTCCTTTCATGGCGTACCATTTTAAGATACCGGCATTGGTGAGCCAGGTATTCATGATATCAAAAACCAGCCCGATAAGAAGCACAGCAGATATCTCCATGAGTATCTGCACCGAGCCAAACCATGAAACAATGAACAGCGCTGCTGTTGCAGCGAGAGTTGTCGAGGTCATAGTGATACCCGTATTGAACGCCCCTACGAGTTTATCATTGAGTTTTCCCTGCCGCTTCAGTACACGGTTCGTAAGCAGGATATCACTATCGACAGAGTAACCAATCAGCATAAGCAGGGCAGCAACAGTCCCCAGTGACAGGGGAATCCCGACAATATTCATCGCCGCTGCAGTCATCACCATATCGGCAAACGCCGAAACAATGACCGCGACTGCCGGGACAAAGGTACGGAATGCCAAAAAGATCACAATCGCCATGCCAATAAAGGAAAAAATAATCGCAATTACCGCCTGGTATTGCAGGGTTTTTCCAAAAGATTCTCCAATCTGGTCGATCTTTGCATCCGGATATTTCTGAGATATCATGGATGTCAGAGAACTGAATTTTGCGTCATCCATTGAACCGAATTTCAAAAATTTCCCGTTATTTACACCCTCACTGATATCGATTAACGGATATTCCGAAAATGTTGCCTTGATCTGGTCCCGTGTATCCGGCGTAATTACCGTGACCGCTGTACCACCGGAAAAATCAATACCGGGGGTCACTGGCATTCCTGTTGTTGCCATATTGAAAACCAGCAGTACTATCGAAATTACAAGAAGTAAGAGCGGGATTATCACCAGTTGTTTCGGTGAATATTTTTCAATATCATATTTGATCAATCCCATGTCCATATCATCTGTTAATCTACGATTAAATAGTTACCAGAGTCACCATTGGCCGGATTTGAACAGGATCGTTTTTTTGACAAGCATGAGGTATTTTTTTTTTAATTTCGCAGAAAAAAAATGTTCCTTTTAAAAATGGCTGGATTTCCGTTCAGGGATTTTAAAACGCACAAAATCAAAAATTATATATACGTAGACCTTTGACACTAAAACTATGAGATCTCCATCAGAGATCAGAAGAGTCATTGAAGGGCGCCTGCGATCCTACCTTTCCCGGGACAGGACCGGAATCCGGCGTGAAGTACTCAGGCTCTTTGTAAAGACCAAATCAATCACCATTGCAGAAATTGTTACCGAACTGCAAAAGCAGTTTGTTGTAACATTCCATGCAATTGCATCCATGGTTGGTATCATTGCTTCCCGGATAGGTATACTCCATTCAATGCGGAATGCTGATGGAGTGAACAGCTACGAACTCAGGGAAAAATATTTCGATGTCGTGATCAGGATCGTCGGTGCCTGCTGATTTTTTTGTTCCTGATCCATAACCGTTTTTACCAAAGCCTTCCAATAATAACAGCATCATGCATACTGATTCCCATGACCGCGCTGATTTGAGCGAGGTCACTGTTCTTCCCGAAGTGATCGATTTTATCAATAAGCGGAACTGTGATTTTCGTATCAGCACCTCCTGCGGAGGGCCCATTCTTTTGCCAATACGGGTAAAGCCTCCGAAAAAATCAGACCTCCTCATAAAAGCAGGAGAGCATACCATCTATGTCTCCATTCACCAGGCACGGTTCCTGTACAGCATCCATATGGAGATGATCCCGTTCTTTGATGACAACGATCTGATCAGGCACGAACGCTGATGAGTTTTGAAGAGATCTCTCATACGGCGGATGTGAAAATCCGGGCACGGGCACTGACGCTGAATGCTCTTTTTACCGACGCATTCCTTGCGCTTATGCAGGTGATGTATGGAACAGACCGTAATGAAGGTATAATAAAAGAGATTAGGATCGAGTCTGACAATATTGAATCACTCTTATGCGACTTCCTCTCTGAAGTGCTTTTTATCGCTGATGTTGAGGGGCTGGTTTTTTCTCGGGCAGATATAGCGATCTACGGACTGCATCTGACCGCTGTTCTCAACGGGGAATCATTTGATCCTTTGCGGCATTCATCGGGAACAGAAGTGAAAGGGATCTCCTATTCAGGGCTTGTGATTCAGAAGGATGCGAACGGATATATGTTAGACATCTTATTTGATGTATAGAACCGGGTGCAAAAAAAAAGAGAAGAGCGGGGGAACAACAGAAGTCTGGTCTTTTGTTCAATAGTTCAAAGAATGAGGAAGAAGACTGATGCTTGACGGTGTGCGACAAACGGGGGTAAATGAATGGGAAGTACCGGTGGGGTATGTTCCGGGCATGAGAGTTCCGGGAAAATTTTTCCTCTCGGAATCGTTAGCCAGCACCCTGGAACCCGGCGCAATCCAGCAGCTGGCAAATGTTGCCACCATGCCCGGTATTATCCGGCATTCGCTTGCCATGCCTGACATTCACTGGGGCTATGGGTTTCCCATCGGAGGCGTTGCGGCATTCTCACTCGATGAAGGAGTAATATCGCCGGGAGGGGTCGGATTTGATATCAACTGCGGCGTCAGGTTGCTCACCACACCGCTTGAAAAGAAAGATGTTTCCGGACGTAGTGACCTGATCGAAGAACTCTTCAGAGCAGTCCCTACCGGTGTGGGGGGAAAGAGTTCGCTCAGGATGTCCTCCCGGAATCTCGACGGGATGATGATAAAAGGGGCAAGCTGGGCGGTCGATGCAGGGTATGGTACCAAACGCGATCTCATCCGGTGTGAGGATGGCGGGTATATGAAACAGGCTGACAGCCATGCTGTATCTGCAAAAGCAAAACAGCGGGGTGTCCCCCAGGGAGGGACATTAGGATCCGGCAACCATTTTCTCGAAATGCAGGTTGTTTCCGAGATCTTCGATCCCTGCGCAGCCCAGGTATTCGGGATCCGGCTTGGACAGATCTGCTGCATGATTCACTGCGGTTCGCGCGGGCTTGGGCACCAGGTCTGCACCGATCATTTAAAACTTCTCGAAAGTGCAACAAAAAAATATCATATCACCCTTCCGGATCGACAACTCGCCTGCGCACCCATCATGTCACCGGAAGGAAAGGATTACTTTGGTGCAATGGCTGCCTCAGCAAACTATGCATGGGCAAACCGTCAGATTATCACGCATTCCGTACGACAGGTTCTTGCAAAGATGTTCCGGATCGATTACGAGGATATGCCGCTGGTCTATGATGTAGCACATAATGTTGCAAAGATAGAAGAGCATGGAGTTGACGGGAAGCGCGTGAAAGTGTGCATTCACCGCAAAGGTGCCACCCGTGCTTTCGGTCCTGAATCCTGTGAACTTCCTGATGAATTGAAAAAAATCGGCCAGCCGGTCATCATTCCCGGTAGCATGGGAACGTCATCCTTTGTGCTGCGCGGAACGAAAACTGCAATGGAAAAGACATTCGGCAGCACCTGTCACGGGGCAGGACGTATCATGAGCCGCACGCAGGCAAAGAAGAACCTGAGTGGTAAAGAGATCATGGCAAATCTCTTAAAAGCGGGTATAATCGTGCGGGCACACAGTGATAATGCGATCGCTGATGAAGCACCGGAGGTCTATAAACCCAGTGATGAAGTGGTGAAAGTTGTGCATGATGTGGGAATTTCACGGCTGGTTGCACGCCTTTCTCCGTTGGGAGTGATCAAAGGATGAACTGCCGCGTGGGGTTCGTATGGGGAACATCCCTGCATTTTAACCGGTTTATTGAGGATTGCGGAATTACCTGCGAACTTGTCACTCCTCACATGCTTGCTGCGCCGTTCTATCATGGAACCTTCAATTGCCTGATCATCCCTACGGGTTTTGCAAATCACCTCTATTCCAACCTTCTTCCTGCACTCCGTGCTTCCTCTCCACGGATAAAAAAATTTGTCCATAACGGAGGGAACCTGTTGGTCTTTGGTGCTGCAACCGAAAAGCCGGATGTGTACGACTGGCTTCCGTTTAACGTAACTTACAAGCACGACTGCCGTCCGCGCAGGATCGCCTGCACATCATCATACGGTACGGGGACACTGATTGATGATTATGATCCTTTATGTATAGAGTGCGATGGTTCGTTCATTTCACATGAGGGAGACTGTGTTGGCAGAGCGGAAGTCGCGGATGTTATTATTGAAAAACAGCTGGGAAAGGGAAAAATTGTTGTTACCAGTGTACATGAATATCCCTCTAAAAATTTCTTAAAGGCGTTTTGTTCTGCGGGATTACAGACAACTATTTAGAGAGATCGGACTTTTCTGATACAGGTCATTTTTCCGGATTTTTGCCGGGAAGGCAACAATTACTTTATACACAATCTTATTCTATATAGACGATGACCAGAGTTATGAGATAAGTCCCATGCACCGCTATACCTTGTCCTGCAGCGCAGACGCAAGCGATCTCGAACCGGTTGTCCTTGCAGTCCACGAACTGATCCACCGCCTTCCCGTTACAGCTAAATCACTTGAGAAGGACGGTATACGAGTTGAAGAGGGAAAGATCATCGATCGCCACTACAACGGCCCCATCATTATAGAGGCGATCGCTACAAACCGCATGATTAACACCACACCTTCAAGCGGTGCCTATAAGGGGGTTCCCGTGAGAGTCACTCCCATCAGGGATTGTGACGGAAATGCAATAGGTGCAATAGGTGTTGTCGATATTACGGGCATATTCGATCTTGCAACGCTTATGGAAAACCAGTCAGCGATTATTAAACAGGTATGTGGTAAAGATCCCTGCCCGCTACCCTCAGAACAAAGTAATTCCAGACGGTGAGTTTTTATGCCAGGTTCCGCATTCAGAGTACTTGAGATCCTTGAACGAGCTGTTACACCGATATCCGGAGAGACGATCAGCAACGAACTGGGTGTCACCCGATCAGCCGTCTGGAAGCAGATCAAAGAGCTGCGCCAGATGGGGTATGACATTCAGTCGTCCCAGAAGGAAGGCTACAATCTTGTGCATACCAGTAACAAACTCCTCCCCTACGAGATCCATAAAAAACTCCACACCCAGGTCATTGGCAGGAAGATACGGTATTTCGAGCACACGCCATCCACCAATGGTGTGGGAAAACAGATCTGTTCCGAAGGGGATCTAAAAAATCTCCATGGCACCGTAATCATTGCTGAAGAGCAGACCGGAGGTGTCGGGAGAATGGGGCGGGCATGGATCTCTCCTGCCGGGGGAATCTGGATCACGATTGTCTTAAAGCCCCAGGTTCCTGTGGACCACATCTTCATGATCACTATGGCTGGTTCCGTTGCCGTGGCACGGGCAATCCGAAAGGAGTTCGAGCTCGGGGCACTGATCAAATGGCCCAACGATATTTACATAGGCAATAAAAAGATCGGCGGCCTGCTCCTTGAGATGTCGGCAGAAGCAGACAGGGTTCATTACTGCCTTCTCGGTATCGGGATCGATGTCAACAACCCGCTCAAGGATTTCTCCGCAGAACTCCAGAGGGATATCACATCCATCAGCGCTGAAGTCGGACACGAGGTCGACCGGGCCTCGTTCCTTGCCCGGATCTTACGGGAGTTCGAGAACCGGTTCCAGCTGGTGGAAAGCGGCGAGTATGACGCCATCACGCAGGAATGGAAGAGTCTCTCTGCCACGCTGGAGAAACACGTCCAGATCCGTACCCTTAAGAATAGTTTTGAAGGCGAGGCGATCGATATCGATGAATTTGGCGCGCTCATTGTCCGGAAAGACAACGGGAAACTTGAGCGGGTAATCGCCGGCGACTGTTACCAGCAGTAAACGGACACTTTTTATCGTCAACCATCATTTTTTTAGTGGTTGACGATGTTTGGTGATTTAGAGCGATCCCGGATTATTTCTTATTCGGCGGCATTTATCGGACTTATCGCACTGGGCAGCTGGATCTCCCTGCCGGTCGGAAACATCCCCTTCACCCTCCAGACCCTCTTTGTCCTTCTGGCAGGCATCATCATGCACCGCTACGGTGCAATTCCGGTGCTGCTCTATTGTATTTTGGGGGTGCTGGGTCTGCCATTGTTCCATAATGGCATGGCGGGGGTTGGCGTGCTCCTCGGGCCGAGCGGGGGATACCTCGTCGGGTTCATCTTCGCAGCGCTTATCACAGGTCTTGCCTATGAACACGAGTCACGGCTTATCCGGATTGGCGGGATCGCTTTAGCAACCGCGGTGGTCTACCTGTTCGGGGTCGCATGGCTGATGTATTCCTTGCACCTCGGGTTCATTCCTGCGATCACAATCGGCGTGCTCCCTTTCATTCCGGGTGACGCGATCAAGGCCACAGCAGCATACCTGATTGGGCAACGACTCCCATGATCCACATTGAGAACCTCCGCTACCGCACCCTGGCAATTGATTCTCTGTCCATAGGAACAGGAGTTACATCAGTCATCGGTGTGAATGGCAGTGGCAAGACCACGCTCCTCAAGCTCTGCGCCGGGATTGCCGTACCCGATACGGGATCGATCCTCATTGATGGGACTGAACCACGCCAAGCGTATATCGGGTGGGTAAATGAATTTCCGGATCGCAATTTCCTTTTCGATACCGTATCGGATGAGATCGCATCCACACTCCGCTTCCAGCACCGCCCCCCAGGCGAGATTGCCGGGCGTACAGACGAGATCCGGAAACAGCTCGGACTTGGCCGGCTGTCTGCCCGGTCCGTACAGGAACTATCCGGAGGTGAAAAAGTCCTCGTCGCCCTTGCTGCCGCGATGATCCAGAACCCCCGGCTCCTCATCCTCGATGAGTGCGACTCGCATCTGGATGCCCGCTGCATGCAGATAATCAATCAGATCATCCGCCAGTCCGAAATTCCCTTCATACTTCGCAGCACGCAGGATATGGAGACCGCAGCAGAGAGTGATCACCTCATCTTTCTGGAAAATGGCAGGGTCCGGTTTTCCGGGACTCCGGAAACAGTCTTTACCGGACTCAACGGTACCCCGTTTTACCCGATGTCCTGGAAGTGCAGGACATGAAACTGGTGCTGAATTGTGCAGAAGTAACGCGCGGAGACTGGCGACTTTCTGCACAGGGAATCTTTGCAGAGGGAATTCACCTTGTCAGCGGCGATGTGGGAAGCGGAAAATCCACGCTTGCCCTGATGATGGCAGGACTCCTGCCGGCAGCGTCGGGCTCTGTCATCCGGGAACAGGTATCCCTGCAGATGATCTCTTTTCAGTTTCCCGAATACCATATAACCGGTACAACGGTCAATGAAGAATGTGCATCATGGGGTCTTGACCCGGCAACCATCCTTTCCTCAATCGGTCTTGTGGAGAAGGGAAATTGTGATCCGTTCCGGCTGAGCCGGGGCGAACTCAAAAGGCTCCACCTTGCCTGTGTCCTTGCAAACCAGTACGATCTCCTCATCCTCGATGAACCCTTCAGTTCTCTCGATGTCTGCGAAAAGCAGCGGATATGCAGCTGCCTGTCCGGCCGTTCCCGGGGAATTACCGTCATGTTTACTCACGAGCAGACAATCTTTCCCCGGGTTAAGCATATCTGGGAGATCCATGAGGGCAGACTCCGGTATTGCGGTTCACCTCCTGACGGTCTCCTTAACTGGCACCATGCACCACTTCTCATTAAGAACCTGATTGCTGCGGGAAAGACCCCAAAGAACATCACCACAGACGATCTCATGGAGGCCGCATGCGTGACGTAAGGCTGCGGACAGGCTCAGCAACCCTCCTGTCGCTCATTGCATTTTACAGCATTACGGGCGCCATTGCAGCATTCGTCTGGTGGCTGCTCTTTACTCCCAATTTCCGCCTTGTCTGGAAAAACAGGCTGGTCCTCCCATCCGTAGTACTTATTGGTCTTTTCAGCGGCATACTCGAAATAACCGGAGGCGGAGGGCTCTCGTACTTCTTCCGGATGATGGTTGTCATCCTCATCGGGGCCTGGCTCCTTTCCGGGCAGAAGCGTGGGGAATTTTTGGATCTCGGCTGCTGGCTCTTTGGTTCCCGTACCGGTTTCGAACTGGGCATGCTTGCCGAGATGGCGCTGCAGAACTTAAACTCACTCATCATCGACTTCGACCGGATACGGGCTGCGGAGCGGATGAAAGGTGTCCGGTCAGGAATACGGAGCATCGTTTCGGTCGGGCGGGTGCTTATCCACTGGACGCTCCTGCGGGCTGAGGACACTGCAGAACTGCTGGCAATGAGGGGTTACGTGCGGGGTGGAACCTGCGTCCCGGCTTTTGTCCGGGAAAAAGGAGATCTCATTGCCGCTGTTTTTGCCATATGCGCAGCAATCATCGCTTTGATTCCCGTTAGTGCATTTTTTATACTTTCCTGATGAATTTTTTAGAGGCTAAATCTGATAGAATTGTCCCGCAGAGGTTTCCCCATGTACTACGCCACTCCTCACAAAGTCAAAATCACGGATACCACGCTCCGTGACGCGCACCAGTCCCTCATAGCCACGAGACTCCGGACCGAGGACATGATTCCTCTGGCAGAGGGGCTTGACAAGTGCGGTTTTTTTTCCGTTGAAGCATGGGGCGGGGCAACCTTTGATACGTGCATCAGGTTTTTAAACGATGATCCTTGGGACCGTCTTCGTCTGCTCAAAGCTGAACTCAAACGCACGCCCATCCAGATGCTTCTCCGTGGTCAGAACCTTGTCGGGTACCGGCATTATTCTGATGATGTGGTGGATAAATTCGTGGCAGCGGCTCATAAAAACGGCGTGGATATCTTCCGTGTCTTTGATGCATTAAACGATATCCGCAATATGAAACGGTCAATGGACCAGGTAAAGTTGACCGGTGCACACCTGCAGGGCACCATATGCTATACAACGAGCCCGGTCCATAACACCGGCACGTTCATAGAGATGGCAAAAGAACTCGCTGCACATGATTGCGATTCCATCTGTATCAAGGATATGGCAGGGCTGATCATGCCCGAAGCGGCGCGGGAACTGATAACGGGAATAAAAAAGGCCGTAGACATCAAGGTCTGCCTTCACAGTCATTCAACGAGTGGGATTGCACCGATGAGCTACCAGGCTGCAGTCGAGGCCGGTGTGGACATCCTTGATACGGCAATGTCCCCGTTCTCGATGGGGACTTCGCAGCCCCCAACGGAAAGCATTGTAGCTGCGCTCAAAGGAACTGCCTGGGATACAGGCATTGATTTAATGAGACTGCGGCCTGTGCGAAATACCTGTTTACAGATACGGGAAAAATATGGCGCACTGCTCAACCCGATTTCAGAAAGGGTTGATTCCGATGTTCTCATCTACCAGCTCCCCGGCGGCATGATCTCCAACCTCGTTTCGCAACTTCAGGAACAGGATGCCCTCAACCGGATGGAGGAAGTGCTTGCCGAGATACCCCATGTACGGGAGGATCTGGGCTATCCCCCGCTCGTTACTCCCACAAGCCAGATTGTCGGCACGCAAGCCGTCTTAAATGTCCTTGTCAACGGCGAACGCTACAAGAATGTCACCAAGGAAGTGAAGGACTATCTCCACGGGCTCTACGGGAAATCCCCGGCCCCGGTCAGCGAGAAGATCCGCCACCAGATTATCGGCAATGACACGGTAATTACCGTACGGCCCGCTGACCTGCTGGAACCCTCCTATGAGAAGATGAAGGCAGAAGCGACAAAGGCAGGTCTGATAAAGAAGGAGGAGGATATTCTCACCTATATCCTCTATCCTGCAATCGCCCCTGCATTCTTAAAAGGCGAATGCCTGCAGGAACCAGTACCCGTAAAACAGCCGGTCGTGCAGCCATCTGCGGATATCCCGAGCGTGATGGAGGTCGAGGTTGACGGGGAGATATTCAATGTCCGCATAGTCTCGGTAGGTGGCAGTAATGTCGAAGTGGCGAGTGTTTCCCCGCAGAAGATCCCCCGGGGTGAGTTTGAGGGCGGCATCAAGAGCAACATCCAGGGCATGGTCCTCAAGGTTAACGTCAGCAGGGGATCCGTTGTGAAGAAAGGAGATACCCTCATCGTTCTCGAAGCAATGAAGATGGAGAACCCCATCCACAGCCCCATTGACGGGAAGGTTACCGAGATCTTTGTTGATACCGGAGATGTCGTCAAGAACGGTGATGTTCTGCTGGTGGTGCAATGAAATATTTTGAAAAACTCCTGATTGCCAACCGTGGCGAGATTGCAATCCGCGTGATGCGGGCCTGCCGCGAGCTCGATATCGAAACTGTGGCAATTTACTCTTCTGCTGACAAGAATGCACTCCATGTAAAATATGCGGATGAGGCATTTCTGGTCGGGGAAGCCCACCCATCAAAAAGCTACCTCAACATGGAGCGGATCATCGATATCGCCAGGAAAAGCGGTGCAGAAGCCGTTCATCCGGGATACGGGTTCCTTGCAGAGAACTCCGTTTTTGCAAAACTCTGCCTTGATGAGAATATCGCCTTTGTGGGTCCGCGCTGGAAAACCATCAAGGCCATGGGTTCCAAGATCGGCAGCAAACAGATGATGAAAGATCACGGTGTCCCGGTTGTTCCCGGTACCGATGGCGGTATAAAAAGCATTGAGGACGCCAAAAAAGTTGCTGACGGGATCGGATACCCGGTCATTGTCAAGGCAAGTGCCGGAGGTGGCGGTATCGGCATGCAGATTGCAGAGGATGAAAAAGCCCTGGAAGAAGCGATCTCGGCAAGCATGCGGATCGCCCAGTCCGCATTCGGCGATGCCACGGTCTTTATTGAAAAATATCTCGTCAAACCCCGGCATATCGAGTTCCAGGTTCTCGCTGATGAACATGGCAATGCAGTCCATCTCTATGAACGCGAATGCTCAATCCAGCGCCGGCACCAGAAACTTGTGGAGGAAGCCCCATCACCGATCATGACACCGGAACTGCGTGAGCGCATGGCCGAATCAGCCCTCAAAGTCGTAGAGGCCTCGGACTATACCAATGCCGGAACCGTGGAATTCCTGTACAGTGACGGGAAGTACTATTTCATGGAGATGAACACCCGCCTGCAGGTCGAACATACCATCACGGAATTCATTACCGGTGTTGATATTGTCAAACAACAACTGGCTATTGCAGCCGGGGAATCACTGCCATTTGGGCAGGTGGATATCTCTATCCGGGGGCATGCCATAGAGTGCCGGATCAATGCGGAGGATCCGCTCAATAACTTCTCAGCCGATCCCGGTAAGATCGTGCGGTACCGTTCCCCCGGTGGCCCGGGGATCAGGATCGACAGCGGTATCCATATGGGATATACAATCTCGCCAATCTATGATTCGATGATTGCCAAGTTATGTGCATGGGACAGCACTCGTCCCGAAGCGATCATGCGCATGCGCAGGGCGATATCAGAATATATTATCCTCGGAGTAAAGACCACGCTCCCCCTCCACTACGCGATCATGAACAACCAGCAGTATGTAGAAGGAAATACTCATACCCACTTTCTGCAGGAAGAACATATCTTCAATACCCTCGAACGGTACACTCGTGATGAGGAGACGCGGATGCATACCCTCGCAGGAACATTTGGCCAGGGTAAAAAAGTTGCAGCGATCACGGCAGCAGTCAATACCTACCTGCAGCAGAAAAAAGTCTGAAGTCCGAGAGTAACTCTCATCAGAACCTTTAATAGTTTTTACCACGTTTTTATTATGCACTTTTGTGCTGCGGTGGCCTAGCTGGTTAGGGCGCCAGACTCATAGGGTTTATCGAACGGGATTATTCGTTTAAGCTTGAGACATCTGGAGATCGGGGGATCGTAACCCTCCCGCAGCATACTGTTTTATCGCATTGTTTTTTTTAGAATCTTAATGATTACACGCTTATTTCTTATCCTGATTGGTAAATATGCATTGAATTTTCCGCCTTTTGTTTTTTTAGTTGACGATATATTTATTTATCGCTTGATCATACAGCATACAGTAAATTCAGGAGGAATTATGCTTTTGGAAAATGCAATTGTTGGAATAGTCCAGTTGGTTATTGCCATTATCTTTGCCGTTGTGGCACTGTATATCGGCTTTGCGGTGCTCGGAAAGATCACCAGGGGTATTGATGAGGAAAAGGAACTTGCAAAAGGCAATGTCGCAGTCGGCATCTTTGTTGCATCAGTATTTGTAGCAATTGCGCTTGTTGTACAGTCAGGGGTTTCGGGACTTTCAGTTGGAATCAACAAGGCACTGGCTGTCGGTATTCTCTCTGTTGATGGTATAACTGTTGTCGGTGTCGCAATTATTCAGCTCATTCTGGGCATTGTGCTTGCGGTAGGTGCAATCTACCTTGCGCTCAATATCCTTGACAAACTGACAAAAGGTATTGAAGAGTTTGAAGAGCTCAAGAAGGGTAACATTGCAGTTGCGCTTGAGATGGCCGGTGTTATTATCGCTGTTGCTGTCATTATCCAGTCCGGCGTTATTGGCATCACTGCAGCAATTATCTGAACTTCTTTTTTTGGGAACCTCGTTCGATTTCGCGGGGGTTTGGTATTATCGTTATTTCCAGGATTGGGTAGGGCATTTAATTTTACAAAATATTTGTTCGTGTCACAAGATCAGCTGATATCTAAGTTTTGTCAAAATCCCGGGACGCTCCCGGAAAGGTATAATTTACCAGTTTTTTTTGATTTTACCTCTTGATTATGTCTCTTCGTGGAAGGGCTGGCAGTGCGCCCTTCCACGAATGAGACCTTATCGCAATATCGCAAGCGTGTT
>JAUSBW010000030.1 GCA_030651815.1 Methanoregula sp. | reverse complement strand
ACTACTTCATCATCAGGAAGGCAAACTTTTACTTGCAGTGTGACTATAATTTCCATTTGGGGTGGTCTCCTTTTTGTTTTGAACTAACAATGAGATCATCCCAAAGATGATTATCTTAGCCGATCATTGGACACAACCAATTAATTGTGTGTTATTAAAAAAACCCGATTCAGAAAAATTCATCATCTCCCATCCCCATCGAAGAGTATGCAAGACATAGTGACCAGCAAAAAGATGGAAAACGGCATAGTTGTTTTCTGGAGCGAGAAGGATGTCAAGAAGTCCGAGTCGTTTAACTTCTCTGAACTTATCGACATGAAAATCAACGCGCTCGATCTGCTCGAACGCCCGAAGTCTTACAAGGTTGACACCGCTGCGCACCGGCTGATTGTAAAAAAGTAAAACCGGACGGAAACAAAAAGCACCACGGCACAAAAAAGTGAGCGGGTGTTAAAACATATTTCCGGAATCTATCACACATGCGTTCATACTACCCGCTATTTTTTTCTCCTCACATACCAACAATCGTGCATGACAGTTGAATCTGATGCAGTAAAGTCTGTAGCCGGGCTCATGGCCATTGCGGCACGGACTGCACCAAAGGCAGTGGGACTGGACTCGATCCATATCGAGATACTGACGGGAAAAGAGCAGGAGAAACTCGCAAACCAGATGATCAAGATTGGAAAAGAGATCAAGATGGACTTTTTCTGGATCAATGGTGAGCAGGTAAAGGTAAGTGATGCCACGCTCCTGATCGGCGTAGAAGGCCAGAAAGTGATGGGTATTAACTGCGGAGGGTGCGGGCATGCAACCTGTGCAGAGATGGCAAAAGCTGCAAAGGCAGGAAAGAACAAAAAGGCACTCTACCCAGGCCCGAACTGTGTCATGAAGCTCACGGATCTCGGGATTGCAGTCGGTTCAGCGGTAAAAACCGCCAGCATCCACAACGTGGACAACCGGGTCATGTTCTCTGCCGGCGTTATTGCCATGCAGATGGGTTTGATCAAAGGATGCAGCGTTGCGTATGGCATCCCGCTCAAAGCATCCGGCAAGAACATCTTCTGGGACATGAAGTTTGCAGGACACTAAATCTCATCTTTTTTTTGCCGGAGGGCATGCGAATCATAGGTATCGGGTATGGGGAAGAGATCTGCAAAACCCAAAACGATACTGACAGATGCCTGCAGATTAAGCGATTTTTTTTGTTATCTGACAATACCAGGGTTAGTATACAACTGAGCGGAAAAAGCTAAAAAAGCAATCAAAGGGTTAGTACCCATTTCCGGATGACAGATATAATCATATCAGCCTCCTCAAAGGTAAGATTCCCGGTTTGCTCATCATCATATCGTAGAGCCACTGCGTACGGGATAAGCTGGCTCAATCTTTCTTTCTCAATCGGGAGATGTTTTCCATGACGCTCAATTCTATCAGCTAATTCAATGAGATCATGTGTTTTTCTAAATTCGACACCCAATCTGATCAACACTGATTTGAGCATCTTCTCAACAGCCTGTTGGGCATGAAACATGGCAGTTTCCCCACGGACTTCATGACTTACAGACAGTACATGGAAAGCTGCGATGTCACTTTCAGCAAGACGGAGGAGTAATTCCGCATATTCAGCAGACTTCATAGATTACTTTCCCCTCACGCAAAGCCCAGTAAATGGTGCTCCCGGGTATGTGAGACCAATCCTGAAGTTCATCCTCTGCACATACCAAAATATCAACTCCCAATCCAACTCCTCCGATTGCGTTCCGGATTTTAATAGCTTCCATCCCTTTATTGGATATAGTATCCTCAACAATCAGAAGGTCCAGATCCGAATCTTCTTCTGCCTCTCCACGGGCATATGAACCAAAGAGTATAATTTTTCGAGGCTTTGCTACTTCAATGACCTTTTGTGTAATTTCCTGTAATGTGGTATGAGAGAGCATCGGGTTTATTCTGATGTGATATTAGTGTTCTATGCAGATGATATTTTCTTATACGGAACAAGGTATTAAAACAATATTCTCACCGAAGTCAAAAAAGATCACTACTTGTTGCATGCAGATTTCTTCAGCGCCTTAATAATCGCCCACCGCCCGCGCCCGAGTGCATCTCCGAGCACGGCAATGATCTCTTTTTTTGTCTCGCCACTGGCCCGGCGCTTCTTAAACTCCCGGACCAGATACCGTATGTCTTCATCAGTCCAGGCTTTTCGCTGATTCTTCCGGGGCTGTATGGCAGGAGCCCGTAACAGGGGAATAAGTGACCCGGGCTCCATTCTCTCAATTTCACAAATCCGTGCATCAAACATCGCAGACGAAATCTCAAATCCTGTTGCCCTGCGGTTGAGGCCGATGGCTGCAATTGCAGTTGAAAAACCGCCAAGGAAAAGATCGCAGACAAGATCGCCTTCATTGCTGCTGTACTGGATCAGTTTGAGTAACAGTTCTAAAGGAAGTTCGTTCTTATTCTTTACCAGACCGGGCTTGTACTCGCGGTTGATCTGCCAGACATCCTCGCGATCAGTATTATTAAGCGAGCGCCCATCCCCATTCTTCTCGTTCAGGCCGTACCGGGATTCAAGGTTGAACGTCCGTATGCCGCCGGGTTTTTCATAGAAGAGGATATGGTAATGGCTTGAAACAAATTTCCTCCGGGTAAAGACACCGAAAGAATACTTCCAGATGATATGGTTCACTTCTGTAAGGCTTGTCATCTTCAGGGCAGCAAGGATGTGATAGAGATTGGTGTAGCCTGAGATGATGTAAATCGAGCCGCCGGGTTTTAAGATGCGCTCTGCCTCACGGATCCACTGCAGGGAAAAATTACCATACTCTTTCTCCGGGATCTCAACATAGCCATCGACAACGAATTCCTCATTGCGATTATAGTGCTTATGGAGCGTGTCCCCGCCGATACCATACGGGGGATCGGTGATGATGAGATCTACCGAACCGTCAGGGATATACCGGGCTGCTCCGCTGATACAGTCACCATTGTAAAACGTGCCGGCAGGGAGCGTGACACACCGTACATCAGACCCGTTCTTTTTCAACAATGCACTTCCATGAACTGTTATGTGGCGAGGCTACATAATAAATGGCAAAAAGACTGATGTTTAAAAAAAGGCAAACATGCTCCAGAGCGACAAAGACGAGATGGTAATATGGGAAGTCCGTACCTGAACAGTGATGAATTCATAATTCTGTCAACGCACAACATCCTGATCGATGCTGCGGTTTCAGAAGTGATACTGACCAACCGGCGCCTCCTCATTGTGGATAGCGGAAATGTCCGGTTCCAGCACAAGGAGATGTCGTTTGCTGCGATTGAGACCGTAACAACCATGGAGAGCGGGTCCGGTGACCCGGCAATATCACTAGCCGTTTTTACTAAGAGCGGCGGGACAAACCCTATGCAACTGGTCTTTACCCAGCAGCCCCGTTCACAAAGGACCAGTGAGAGGGATGAATGGGCGCAGAAGATCAAAGAGCAAGTCTATCTTCTGCCAGACGGTACAGCTCCGGAATATGTGGATTTTGCAGAAGATGAGGCCGAAGATCTGAAAAAACTAATCGAATCCGGAGGCGCACCTGCTGAAGCAGAGGACAAAAATCCCCCGGCGTCAACCGGTCCGAAAAGTAAAACCTCCCTCTCTTCCCGCCATACCCCTGCATCCGCATCGCCAGGTAAAAAGATGCTCATTGCAACCACGGCAATCATTGTTATCATCCTGTTGATTGCCTGTGCAGCATTCATATACCCGGCCTTCATGTCGCCAAAGACCGGCGTGACTCTGCCAGCGGTCACGCCAGCCCCAACAACAGCCGCTACTATTGAACCAGCGACAACTGCTGTAATTACCGCAGAACCAACACCTGTGTCAGCCATAACACCGGTTCAGACGCCCGGTTCGCAGCCAGCCGCTGTCAACACATCCCAACCCCGGACCGATATACCCGGTAATGGCGTATGGGTCCGGATAGGGTACGATGGCGAATATATCGGAACAATCGGGGCGGGTGGAAGACTGCGCGAAGTGAGTGGGACAAGTGGACGTTTCTACCAGATACCGGCAGCCAGTACCGATATTGTGGAGATATCCATCCAGAAACTTGACACAACCGGCCTGCCTCTGACCGTTGAACTCTTCAATAACGGGAAGATGATCAAGGATAAAACGATCATCACTCCCAAGGGAACATTAACAATGACTGTGGATCTCAAAACGATCCAGACACCCATAGTCACCCCCGCTGTCACACTGTAAAGATAGTGTGAAGGAGGATAATTGCCTGAACCGGGGACAAATAAAATTTGTGGTGTCTGTTAATATATTCTTACAATATATTCAAAATAATTGTGCTGTCGCGGATTTGATCGGGAGGTCGTAAAAATTATTGATATTTTTTCAGCACCTGCTCAATTTCCGCATTGAACAGGAAAAAATCCCCGATATTTTCTTTCAGCAGATGGAATGCGAGAGCAGCATCAATATTCCCGTAACGATGTACAACAATATTCCGGAACCCTCTCATTACATGAATTTTATCAAGCATTTCCGGAGTGATGATGCCCTTGTCGACAAGATGCAGGAATATGTCTTCATCTTCACCAGGAACGCCGAGCGCGAGATCGGCATTGAGGATGGCACAAATATCGAATACATTCTCAATTGCAAATTCAATCCGCTTGTAAATCCCATCTTTTATGAGACCCATATTCCGGAATTCTTCCGCGTTCTCTGGCAGTGCATCCTGCACAAGCGAGACTCCCTCAACAATCTCTTGTAACTTTATCCGGATTGTCGTTTCCCGCACCGGTTTTTGTTTCATTGCATCTGTACCTGACCTGTATAATCGTATAAGCGGTGCTTGAAATTGTCAAAGTCCCTGATGGTCTCTGTTGCTTTGTCATACAGGAACCTGGTGTCGTGGGTGTATACCGGGATACCTTTGAGTGCTTCGACTCTCACGTAGAGGGGGAGTTGCTGGAAGATTTGGAGATCGAAGAGCTTACCGGAAAGCAGGGTGAGGACTTTGTGGCGGAACCGTGCTGCTTCTTCGCGATCCCCGTCATAGTACATGCAGAGATCGATATCGGAGTTTGCAGTCATCCGTTTTTCTGCAGCCGAACCATAGAGAATGATAAATTGTACATGCTCAAATCCTGGGATCTTTTGCATTTGTCTTATGGCAGCTGCTACAGTGTCAGGTATCGACCGTTTCGTTTTATGGGATATTTTACTGTGTGGCACTCTTTTTAATTCTCCTGTGCAAAGATTCTCGTCCCGATCCTATAATCTTTTTTATGCGGAGATCTGACAACCGGATGATATATTCCATGCGAACGGTTCCGTGTATAGATCGCCGCCCGGATGGGGGAGATCTTTTACGGGAACCTTCAAGCGGAATTACGATGTAAAGCAGAAAATGCCGCAAACCTTCCGGCATCTTTAAGCATCCGGATACAGCGTGCAGCACTCAGGTGCTGTTTCTTTGCCGGGACTTATTCCGGGTTTCAATAAAGGGAATATAACAGGACGCAGCGCAGGTGCATAAGATTGTTCCGGTAACAAATGCTTTATTGTTTTTTAGAATTATGCGTAGTAGTATATAGTGAGGTTTGCCTTATGATGAATCCGGAATCCGAAGTGCGGGACATCAAACAGAACGTCATGAATCTTTCATTAAAAATTGATGTACTTCTCCATGAGCGGGAGATGACCACAATGATGAAACTTTCTGAGGCATCATTGAAATCATTTTTCGATGAAGAACCGGATCTCTATTCAATTAAGGATGCCCGGGTTGTCTATCGATGAAAGGCAAAATTGTTCACGCATACCATCTCAAAAAATACTACCGGTGTTTTTAAAAAATGGATTATAGATTTCGAGTCCGGAAATATCACGGTAATCTTTTTCATCAGGCGTGATAAGGGTGAAATTATTGTGCAGGCAGGTAGCGGCAATAACGGCATCCGTGAGTTTAATTTTGGATTTCCTACGGAGCTCTATGGTAATATCAGCAATTTCCTCAGTTAATAGGAATATCGTTCCCGTTCTTTGCCGATACCCGCTGGTCGTAGATACGGATCGCTCTGAGAAGATCGATCTTCCGGAACAGAGGCCAGAACGGGGCGCAGAAATAGACTGCCGATTCGTGACCGCTTGCAAGCCATGGCAGGAAGTTTGAGGTCCGGCATTCATTCCCGGTGCGGATGATTAAGTCTACCGGTGGTAACCCTTTTCCTGCGTGGAGGTGCTGCTCTACCGTGTGGACATTGATGGTATCCGGGTGGATTTCCTTATTGTTTACTTCAGCAAGAATCTCACGGGCGGCAAGTACGATCTCGTTTCTCCCGCCATAGGCAAGCGCGATGTTGAGGTTAAACCCGGTATGGTTCTTTGTCGCCTCTTCGGCAGTATTGATTGCAGCCAGCAGATCATCTGGAAGTAAGGAACGATCCCCGACCATCTGGACTCGGATCTTGTATCTCTTAACCCGCTCATCGGTGAGCACGCTGATGAACTTTTCCTTAAACAGGGCAAAAAGCATTCCTACCTCGTCCTGCTTTCTTGAGAAGTTCTCGGTCGAGAAAGTATAGAGGGTGATATGACTGATGCCGAGTTCGTGAGCCCAGTCCAGCATCTCTTCAGTCTTATCCGCTCCTGCCCTGTGCCCGCTGGCAGTATCCACGCCCAGCCGTTTTGCATAGCGCCGGTTACCGTCCTGGATGATCGCGATATGGCTGGGCACATGCCGGCACTGCATTTTGAGATATCGTTCGTACAGGGGATCGATGAGCGTACGCAGGATCATAAGGGTGTCACCTCGACTACCATGCCGTTGTTGGGGTATCGCTCGATGACGAACATCTCCCCTTTCATCTCATCGGCTAATTTTGTGAGCAGCCACCATGCCATCTCTATCCGGTCGCCACAGTCCTCGAAACTCTCCGGTTCGCACTTCTCTTTGCAGAGCAAAAGACAGGCACTTTTATCGGATTCTGACGGTTTTATGACGCCGTACACGATCGTGCCGTCCCCGGTGATCTCGTCAAAAGGACGGGCGGTGTTCTGTGCGATCCGTTTTAAGCGTTCCCGCAGCTGCACCGAGTCCTTGAACGCAGATGAGCACCAGTGCACCTTGTCGTGCCGGCAGAGTTCTTCTGCCCAGCCGATTGCCCCTTCAATCGCATTGTGCAGTTCATCGGCGAGTTCGTACCCCCGCTCCCGCATCTGGTACGCGTTTGACTCCCCCCATTCCAGTTCGTTGATGTTGAGAAAGTCAAGGTATGGCAGGGCAGGGATGAGGTTTTTTAGCCCGGGCAATGCCGGAACTTCGATGCCGATATCAAACCCCATCTCTTTTGCCCGTTTTGCTGACCGGATAAAATCCGATTCAAGGATTGTCTCCCAGCATTCGTGCGGGGGATGGAGCCGGATCTCATCGACAAGCCCCTGCATCTCTGCGAGTTCTGTATCTGTTGGAGCCTTTCCGGTATACAGGTGAATCTGGTGTTCCGGGCCGAAATGTGCTTTGAGCAGCTGGCAATACGCGGTAACGTTGTCGAGCACAAGCAGCGGTTCTCCCCCGGTGATGCCGGTGCCCAGCGCACTCATGCTTTCTGCCACCTCGATGATCTGTGCGGGAATATCCACCGGGTGCTCGTTTGCAAATACGGTATCGGTGCCCTTGCGCTCGGAAGAAAGCGGGCAGTACCAGCAGGTGCGGTGGCACCGTCCCGTAACAAAGAGCACCATCTTTGCGCCCTGGTGACAGAGGATACAGCCTTGTGAGAGAGTCATAATAGTGAAATGGTATTCCAGTCTGTTGTTCGGAATATCTTAGAATAATTGGATAAAATTTGTGGTATCTGTTAATATATTCTTACAATCTGGAGAAAATAATTGTGCTGTCGCGGATTTGGGTCGTGCTCCTATAATAGGTTGATATTAATTTTTGTCGTAAACACCGGGGTCTTACCAGGAGAGACGAACATGGAAAAAAGATCTGCCAGTCCCCCGCCGCCAGGGTACCCCCAATCAGGATTCCATACGCGCAAAAGGTCTATCGACTTTTGCACTACCCAGGGACTAAAATCACTCAGTACGAAATGAACTGAAATGTGTGAAAACTATCAAACTGGTGCTTGAAATCACTGACACTTTTTATACGTTTTAAAATTCCTAAAATGGGAGAAGAGCAGTTTGGACTATATGAGTTATTGGTGTATCCGATTTATAAAATATCAACTGATTAGCGCAACACGACCGGTTTAAAGAATTGGGGATCATATCAATCGTTTTTTTGGCCTTGTTGCTTTATTGGCAAGTAAACGTCTCCTCGCTTTTTTTGTGGCGAAGTCAGGTGGTTACACCAGAATCGCCACAACCCCGCATTTTTTTGCACAGAGCGCCTGGTGGCGATCCGCAGTAACCAGCGTGGCATGATCCGAATGGGCTTTAGCGATAAACAATGCATCGTAGACGGGAGTATCCAGCGAGATGGCGATTGATAACGCTTCAGCCATGAACTGTGTAGCCGGTTTAATGGCGAGGGGTCCTTTTGTATACAAGAGTTCCATCGATGAATACAGTAGTGGAACCTGCTCTTTTTTTATCAGCCCGGCGCGGGCGGATTTCCAGAGGACGTTTGCTGACTCAGTGACAAGCAGGTCAACGGTTTCAGGAGATGATGCTGTGGTAAGCCAAGGTAAGACGTCTTCCCAGCCATTTTCATGGAGGAAGAATTTCATAAACGCAGACGTATCAATGACTGTCACGGTCAGTCCTCACGAACTGTGCAGCGGAACCGGATGGTAGTACAGGATTTTTTTTGAGACGTTCCGTAACGGATGCGAGTACATCATCCTTTTTTTTGTCATCGACTCTTTTTTGAATAAATGCCCGGATCTCCTGGTTCCAGTTGATGAAGCGGCGGAGTTTCTTCATCTCATTCCGGGTCTCTTCCGGGACACGTATACTGATGACCTGATTCATACATTACAATAAGGATGAATATGTATTATAATTTTTTGTCATTTGTAATACTCCATGGCGGATATCATGATGGAATTATACAATTGGAATATCCAGAGGTTAGTGATGCTTACTCTCACTTGCTTTCCTGTTGCCAGGTGCTGGAATTATTTTAGGAACGCTTCTTGTCATTGATACGGGACGGTCGCATCGAACTCCGGTATCCTGAAGTACTGAACCATCCCCACCTTGGATACCGTATCAAAACCAACCCGTACGAGTCATCAACATGACGAGTCAGTACGCGAGGAGCATCCGCAAAACGGGCACATCCCGACACTTCACCTGTTGTGGGCTTGTCGCCAGCTTGCTTCAATAGCGTGCGACTGCCTATGCGGCACTTGTCCCGCCACCGGGATATAATGAAAAATGGCAGACGGGATGAACTTCATCATCGAACTCAAAAAAGTGTGAGAACTCCGCCCAATCCGACATTAATTGAGAAAACCCGTGCTGATATTCTTAAAGGCAAAGGAGGGTGTGCCGCCAAACTTTTCTGATCCATTCGGTGGCGGGGTTTTGATCCCTCCAGAAGCGTTGCGGCTCCCACATGGAACCCGGATTGCGTTGTTGAAGCATTCGGAACCGGTAGGGTACCCACGAGTATATCTGCGGTTTGTGGCGGAGCACTCACGTGAAATGGCAATCGACGGGACGTGAGCATTCTCCGGAGAACATTTAAATAAAGTCTCCCACAACAAAATGCTACTGAATATGAAAAATACCCGTGATGATGTGGCAATATCAGAAGTAGTTGGCTTTGTTTTGCTTCTGGCGCTCGTTATTGCTGCACTCTCTTTGTATACGGTCTATGTAGTTCCGGTCAACGGGAGGGAAGACGAGATCGCCCAGATGAACTATGTAGAGGGACAATTCACGGATTATAAACTCACGCTGGACGCGCTCTGGACTTCCCGCCTCATTAATACGAATGGTCCGAGCCCGGTTTTGAACGTAAATCCTGTGCTATCCTCTGCGGTCCTGAGACTCGGTAATGGAGGCAATTCACAACAGAGTAGTCTTTCTTTTCCTTTGTTCAAGCCGATCCCATCATCCGCAACAATATCGATCAAAACTACCGGGGATACCTTCGACATCGACAGCAGCAGTTATCATAGTTCTCCGGATAATAAAGGAGAATTTCCCATCAATATCACAGCCCTTGAATACAGCTCAAATAATTATTACTGGATCCAGCAGCGGTATTCCTACCAGCTCGGGGGTGTGTTCCTTTGGCAGGATGACGGCACGATAAACCGCATTTCACCTCTCATCTCGATAACAAATTCCGGCAATAAGAGTATTATTGTTAACGTAGTTCCGGTCCAGGTCATCGGGAACGGAAGTTTCACCAGCAACAATCTGGTCCGGGTGGATACCCGCGAGAGAATACTTCCGAACTATAATATCTCATTACCTTCGTATCGCAACAACCAATGGGTGAATCTTTCGATAACTACTGCAGACAACGCAACGGCTGCGATGTGGCTGAACCTGTTTCAGGGTCTTGTTGCCAGCGAAAAAATCGAATTATCGGCATACAACACCAGTAGTGTATGGAATCCCGTTTCAAAAAGAACAACAGTTCTTATAAAAATAACCGCTTCAAACCCGGGTTCACACGTGTCGCTCTACGTCCAGCGTGCGGAATTTGATGTCGTCTTTAATACTGTCGCCTCAGAAGTGACATGAATGGATGCTCTGTTTAAATCGTATGTTTTTTACAGGCCAGGCTCAACCTGTGTGCCTTATAGTCCCATCCGTCATTTAAATTTCGGATAGGGAAACCCTCTTTTTGGACGCTGCTATCCGGCACAGTAACTATAAATAAAGTCTTTCACAACAAAATGCTACTGAATATGAAAGATACAAGCGATGATGTAGCATTATCAGAAGTAATCGGTTTTGTTTTGCTTCTGGGGCTCGTTGTTGCTGCACTCTCTTTGTATATGGTCTATGTTGTTCCGATCAGTGGAAGGGAGGATGAGATCACCCAGCTGAACCGTATCAATGAACAATTTACAGACTATAAATTCACGCTGGACAATATCCGGACATCTGTGCATGTCAATAACTTAAGCCCGGTTATGACCTCTACTTCTTTTAATCTTGGTACAGGAGGAGGCAACACACAGGCAGGCGGGTTTTTCCTCTATATGGCCCAACCGGCTTCATCATCCGCGACATTATCGATCAATACTACCGGGGATACTTTCAACATCGACAGCAGCAGCTATCATAATTCTATGGGTGATAAAGGAGAATTCCCCATCAATATCACTGCCCTTGAATACCGCTCGAATAACAATTACTGGATCCAGCAGAAGTATTCCTACCAGCTCGGCGGGGTTTTCCTCTCACAGGATGACGGTATCACAAACCGGATTTCCCCCTTGATCTCGTTTGCCAATACCTCCAACAACTCCGTTGTTGTCAACATTGCCCCCGTCCAGGTTGTCGGAGGCGGGAGCCTGAGCGGTAACGGTCCGGCCCGGGTGGATACGCGCCTGAGGATCCTTCCCAAATACAATATCTCAACAGATCCGTATGTCTCCAACACGTGGGTTAATATCTCGGTCACCAGTGCAGATTATACAACGGCTGCGATGTGGCTGAACATTTTTAATGACACTGCCATCCGGGAACAGCTCGCTTTAACGGCATACAAATCCGGAATCTCGCCTCCGGGTTCGAAACCAACGACTGCTTTTATTAATATAACCGGAACAAACTCTGATCCAAACTGGAAAGATGTATCCTTGTACGTCCAGCGTGCTGAATTTTACGTGGCGTTCAATAATATCGCATCAGAATCGGGCATAACACCGACACCGACCCCCACCACAACGACAACTACGACAGTAACACCGACCCCAACGCCCCCACCCGCCCCGACACCGACGTTTGTCAGCATCGCACCGTCGTCCGGCCTGACTGCCGGCGGCACCGGTGTAACCATCACCGGTACGAACCTTATCGGAGCGACTGCAGTAACCTTTGGTGGCACAGCGGCAACTGGTATCTCGGTAGTCAGCAGTACATCGATCACCGCGACCACGCCGGCCCATGCAGCCGGAGCCGTTAACGTAGTCATCACCACACCGAACGGCACCGCAACCGGAACGAACGCATATACCTACGTGTCTCCGCCGACCTTCACCAGCATCTCACCGAATTCCGGCCCGACAACAGGTGATACCGCAGTAACGATCGCTGGAACGGATTTTGTATCCGGCGGTTCGTTCGGAGTGACTATTGGTGGAGCGGCGGCGGCGAACGTAGTCTGGACTTCATCCACCCAGATTACCGCAGTCACTCCTGTAGGGACAACTGGAGCCAAGGACGTAGTGATAACCAATAATGATGGCCAGACCGCAACCGGGACGAACGCATATACCTATTTGGCACCAGCCCCCACAGTCACCGCCATCACTCCTAATTCTGGGACACGTGGGACAACAGTTTCGATCACTGATCTGGCGGGAACGAATTTTGTTGTCGGAACCACTCCCACCGTGCAGCTGACTGGAGGAACAACCGTCACTGCATCAAGCGTGGTTGTGAGTTCGTCAACGAAGATTACGTGCACATTTACCCTCCCGGGTGGCGGTTCATCGGGCACTTACAATGTAGTCGTGACCAATACTGACGGGCAATCAGGCACTCTGACAGGTGGATTTACTATTACCAAATAATCAATGGGAACAACTTTTTTTGAAAAATCCGGACACGCACTTCCCCACAAAACAAAATCCTTCCTGAACTACCCAAAAACCCGGAAAAACCCTTCCAAATCCCCAATTCTCCGACGTGATCGCAATAGAGGGCACAAAAGGGCATTTGCAGGCCGTTTCTCTCAAAAAACCTCCTGAAATGTGTGTCAAAAAAAGTGACCAACAAAAACCCGCTAAAGAGCAGGCTCAAATCGCGATTAAATCCGTTATTTTCGAGAAATAACCGTTTTAAACGATATTTTTTATTGGCGTGGACACCCCTTCCACAAAAATCCGGAAACCGGTCCGGAAAAAGGCTATCGGAGCACCAATTGCGCCCGGAATACCTCATGTCTGAGGCATCGGGATCACCCTCCTCAATAGCGGGATTTCGGGGGTGTCAGACGTTCTTATGGATCCCATGTGAGGGCAAATACTCCAGGTGTTTTATAATCAAACATGGTCATTTACACCCAAACGGAGCCCTAATTGGGCGAATCCGGGAATCGGGGGCTGGAAAATGTCCGGATCCGGGGTGTAGTGAACCTGGGATTGGCTATGGTCCGGGGCGGTTTTTTTATGAGGGTGATGAGGAGTGTGGATATTCCCATGTGTCTCCCGTGGCCTCACTGCCCATTCCGTCATTTATATTCAGGATTGGGAAACCCTCCTCTTTCGGTCGCTGCTATTCAGCACAGTAACTATAAATAAAGTCTTTCACAACAAAATGCTACTGAATATGAAATATACAAACGATGATGTAGCATTATCAGAAGTAATCGGTTTTGTTATGCTTCTGGCGCTCGTTGTTGCTGCACTCTCTTTGTATATGGTCTATGTTGTTCCGATCAGTGGAAGGGATGATGAGATCACCCAGATGAACCGGATCAATGAACAATTCATGGACTATAAATTCACGCTGGACAATATCCGGACATCTGTGCAATCCAATAACTTAAGCCCGGTTATGACCTCCACTTCCTTCAATCTTGGTACTGAAGGAGGCAACACACAGGCAGGCGGGTTTTTCCTCTATATGCTCCAACCGGTTTCATCATCCGCAACATTATCGATCAATACTACCGGCGATACCTTCAACATTACCGGCAGCAGTTATCAAACCGATAACGAAGAATTATCCCTCAATATCACTGCCCTTGAATACCGTTCGAATAATTATTACTGGATCCAGCAGCGGTATTCCTACCAGCTCGGTGGAGTTTTTCTCTCGCAGGATGACGGCATCACAAACCGGATCCCCCCCCTGATCTCGTTTACCAATGCCGCCAACAATTCCGTTGTTGTCAACATCGCCCCCGTCCAGGTTGTTGGCGGCGGGAGCCTGAGTGGCAATGGTCCGGCCCGGGTGGATACGCGCCTGAGGATCCTACCCAAATACAAAATCTCAACGGATCCGTATATCTCCAATACATGGGTCAATCTCTCGGTCACCAGTGCAGATTATACAACGGCTACGATGTGGCTGAACATTTTCAAGGACATTGCCATCCGTAAACAGCTCGACTCATCGGCATACATAACCGGGAGCGCAAATAACACGGCAACGAAAAAAACAACGGTTTTTATATATATCAAGGGAACAAACCCGGATCTAAACTGGCCCGATGTGTCGCTGTACGTCCAGCGTGCGGAATTCTATGTAGCCCTCAATAATATCGCATCCGGAGTGACATAATGGCATCCAAAAAAACGAGGGGTATCCATGCGTATTGACAGAAGTGAAAAACGAAAAACGGATACGAGCTCAGGAGTGTCGGAAACTGTCGGCGCCATCATGCTCATCTCGATTGTTGCAATATTGATCGCTGTTATTGGAGTCTACCTCTTCTCCCAGCCGGTACCTCAAAAAATTCCCAACCTGAATTTCATGACCGGTGTCAACAGCGATAAAACAAAATTATACATATACCATAACGGGGGCGACACCATGATCCCCGGTGAATTCAGCGTGCTGCTCGATGGCGTACCTAGATCGTACAGTGTCTCTGGCGGCGGGAGTTGGTCACTGGGAAAGAACTTAGAAGTCGACATCACACCTTCAACAATGCCACAGAGTGTCCAGCTGGTCTACAATAACACCGCCTCGAGTGGCGGTCCCGGCAGCACGGGTGCTGTCCTGCTCGATGAGGCATCAGTGAACATCGTGAGCTCCGGTAATGTCAGCCCTGACCAGCTCCCGTACCTTGACTGTTCGGCGGTGAGGAACTGGGACTGCCGTTTTCAAATCCCTTTTGAAATTATCCTTGACCGGATTGTGGCTACCTCAAAAGAGCGAAGGATCAATTTCGTAAGGAATAATGCAGGCAACCCAATATTAGGTCAGACAGGTACACAAGCTTATCATTTTAATATTACTGTCTCTAAAAAAGGCTACAATTCGTCTATTGTCTTTGGAGATGGTAAATCAAGTTGTAATGCTCCCAAGATAATTCCTTTAGGACCGAATGACAGGGTCGATCTTGTTTTTGACAAGACCATTGGTCCTACCACTTTCATCATGTATGGCATCGCGCCCACGATATGGGAGATGGCAGGAGGCACGGGTGATGAAATGACGATTCGTACCTGGAACAGCACCACGCTTGTGTGGCAAAATAATGCCGGAAATGCGCTTTGTCATACCTGGATTACCGAGTATAGTACTCTTGATTCAAGTCTGGACATAGACACAAGTTCGGCTACAGGTAGTGGAACTGGCTATACGAACCTGATCGTCAATGAGACGACCATACTTGACGGCGCATTTGGAGGTTCAGTAGTTCTGGATAATTTTGTACCCACGGAAAATGGTATGTTTCTGGTAAGTTACCCGGGGTCTTCTGTGGCAGCACCGATCTATATGATCGGCTGGGCAAACAAAATCACTGTCGATGGGTGGGTACTGTGAATTAGGTCTCTGATATTCTTTTTTTACGCACCGCAGGTATACCCGCGTGTCTGACCGCTGTTTTTTACATTACGAAGTGATAAGCTGACCTGCATATCCTGCTACACGGGTATCCGTATGCAGATCTCTGCTTTGAATTGGGTCATAACAGGCTGGGTCACAACTAGAAAAGGAGGCGGTTGCTTATAAACTCCAGAAGAAAATATCCACAATTTGAGGTTATTTTATTGCGTTCATGAGGTTATGACCCTGCCTGATAAGGGCAAGGGGCAATCTAAACCAGAAATGGCAAATCTGATGTATGATCCACCCATTAGACTAATAACCAGATACTGCCACATACCATTACAAGAGTATTTGTGAATTGTGATACCATTCATGTATTCACCGGTTGTGCTGCATGAACCATCCGCCAGATTCTGAACGGGCCATCTCTGATGTTTTCGGTGCGGTGATCCTGATCGGCGTTATCGTTACTGTGCTTGCGCTGGCCGGGGTCATGGCATTCTCCCAGCCCCAGCCTCAGAAAATCCCGGCACTGAATGCCCGGATCTGGAATGACACAGCCAAAATTTATATAAAACATGATGGGGGGGACTCACTAACATCCGGGGAACTCCAGATACAGGTGGATAATACCTTTCCGGTCTTCAACCTGACCACGGCACCTGCATTGCCGTGGGAGACATTATCGATTGGAAACACCCTGCAGACTTCCATGATCTCCTCCAGCCAGTTCCCTACGGTCCAGATTATATATACAGGATACGGATCATCAGCCATTGTGCTGGCATCATATGGTCTCGTGGGTACTTCCTATGGTACCATCCCCACCACACCCGTCCCCCCGGCACCGGTTACAGCAGGATTTACCGGCACACCCACTTCAGGTGTAAGGCCACTTGCAGTCCAGTTTACCGATGCCTCAACCGGGCCGGTAACCTCATGGTCGTGGACATTTGGCGATGGAAGCACCTCCACGGTTCAGAGCCCGCTGTATACTTATCCGGACGCAGGCACGTATTCCGTGAGCCTCACGGTAAGCAACGGTACCGGGACCAATACTTTGACACGGACGAATTATATCACGGCGACTGTCCTGGCACCTGCACCCACCGTTACTGCCAGATCCAATGCAACATTGTACCGTGGCTGGCCGGGTTATGAGTTAATCACAGGAACTGGCTTTGTAAGTGGTGCAACATCCATCCTCAACACGACAACGGGGGCTTCTATCACATCAACAACGTGCGATGTCAGATCTTCTACCCAGATGTTCTGCAGTTACAACCTGCTTGGAGCGACTGTGAGCCCATCGTATCGTGTCGCAGTTATCAATCCGGATGGACAATCCGGGTTAATGACAGGCAATCTGGTAAGCGTGGCCAGCCCGGCACCCACCCTTACGGCAAGAAACCCAACTACAGCGCCCCGGGGCTGGCCAGTGAGCGTCACCCTGACCGGCACCAATTTCCAGCCCGGGGCAACCGTGAATATGACCCGTAGCGGCTCAACCCCCATCAATGCATATAATGTAGTGGTGAGTTCACCGACTTCGATCACATGCACCTTTGACCTTGTTGGGGCTACTGCGGCTACTAATTGGGCTATTCGCGTGACCAATCCGGACTTACAATCGTCAGGCACGCAGACATTCACCGTCACCAATACGGTCACAGTTACATCAATTACACCTGCTTCCGGGCAGCGCGGCACAACCGTAACGATTACAAATATTGCTGGAACAGGTTTCCAGCCCGGAGTAACGCAGGTTAGGTTTTCGAGGAATACTGGAACTCAAAATCAAATTCTTTTAACAAATATCAATGTGGAATCCAGTACAAAGATCAGTGGAACACTGGTCATTCCTAGCGGACAGTTAACAACCACTGGTTATTATGTCCGGGTTACGAATGCTGATGCAACAAACGGCATTTCAGGTTCGAGAATTTTCACGGTAACGATTTAGAGAATAAGTGATCGGATCCCCATTTTTTTACAATTTTTGCAGGATTAATCCTCGAATTCCTGCTTGTCGGAAAAGGTATATGCTTCCTGCGCCCTGTTATACCGAATCAGCACACACCGCAGTTCAAGGATACATCTGTAGGATGCGGACTTGATTGTATCATTTTTTTAGAGTGAATGATAGGAAGGCAGTGATGCGCATGCCCGCGCTTTTACAGAGTTCGTCCAACCAGAAACGATCATTGAGCAATCCATAGATGTTTTTTTTGTTTACCCTCCCGGTGATCCAGCAGAATAATAACCCGCTGCTGCACCAATCTCTATTCAGGAATGGTACCGGGAACTGGACGCCCTGCTCCAGTTCTAACGGTTGTGCCGCATGAACCCGTTGCCCTGTCATACAAATGCACGAGCCCTCATCACCGGTGTGCTTATCCTTGTCTGGATCATCGCAGGTGCGGCAGCGTCTTCCCCGACGAGCCCGCCTGTTTTTTTACCCATCACACCGGCGTCCTGTCTGAGTACAGCAATGATCAGCACATCTGACCTTACCGGAACCGGGTTCCAGCCCGGCGCAGCTGTGAAACTGGCCCGGGCGGGATTACCGGATATCCCTGCGATAGCAACAAACATTGTATCGGCAACCCGGATAACCTGCACGTTCGAGCTGAACGGAGTACCAACCGGGGTTTGGGATGTCATCGTCACTAATACAGACGGGCAGTCTGGCATCCTCACAGGAGGTTTTAATGTTACAGGTCATGCTTCTCCAACCCCCGGTTTCCTGCTACCATCCCGCTGGGGTTTGCCCAGCTGCCTCACAAACCTCACGGGCACCGGATCATTGCCACATGCAAAACCCACGCTTATAACAATGAGCGGAGTTATCCAAAATTTAAAAAGTTAAATATCATTTCATTTGTGCAATTACCGCAGTCCTGCTGAAGAGAATGTTACCTGCATCGCGTGTCGGATTGCATTGTACAAGCACATTTTCGAGTTCCCGTATTGACCCGATAGCAGACAGGATTATTCCGCCAGAGAGAATTATGCATCAGTCATCGCTAAACGAAAAAGAAATTTACTGCCGGCAAAAAATCCCGTGAAAATTTTATTGGCAAGACAAAAATCCGGAAAATATTTTTACGGGCGTAGGAAAAATTTTCTGAAAACATTTTCGATAAAATCCGGACGCACACACCAACAAAACAAAATCCTCCCAAATCCTCTAAAAACCCTTTCAAGAGCCATTTTCTCCGACGTGATCGCAATAGAGGGCAACCAAGGGCATTTGCTTGGCGTTTCTCCCTAAAAACCTCCTGAAATACGTGTCAAAAAAAGTGATCGTCAAAAGCCCGTTAAAGAGCAGGTTCAAATCGCCACTAAATCCGTTATTTTCGCGAAATAACCGATTTAAACGATATTTTTTATTGGTGTGGACACCCCTTTCACAAAAACCCGGAACCCGGTCCGGAAATTGGCAATCGGAGCCCGAATTGCGCCCGGAATACCTCATGTCTGAGGCATCGGGATCCCCCCCTCCCAATATTGGGATTTTGGGGTGTCAGACATTTTTATGGATCCCATGTGACGGTAAATACACCAGACACAGGGAGTCATTATCCCCAAAACAGAGCCTAAATTGGACGATTCCGAGAATCGGGGGCCGGAAAATACCCGAATTCGGGGTGAAGTGAACTTGGTAATGGCAATAGTCCGGGGCGGTTTTTGGTGGAAGGGGTGGGGGGAATGGAAGTGAATGGCAAACGCTTGCGAGGGGGTTTTAAAAAAAGGGGAAAAATTCTTTGGAGAGACTAAAAATAAAACCGGATCTTTCGTATGCACTTGCAGATATTTTAAATAAAATTGCATCCTGTTATACTATTATTTAGTATGATATCTGGAATACCAGTTTCATACATTAAAAAGGTGAACGACATGGCAAAACCAATAGAATTAGAAACCGTTCTGCGAGGTGAAGATGCATTGAGATTTAATGAATATCTCGATAGCCCTACTCAGCACTTCACTCCGGAAAGCCGCCTGCTGATACAAAAAGCCAAGCGGCTCTCATCAAAAGAATGGCCATTATAGAGAACAGTGTCGATCCAGACACCCTTGTATTTTCAAAACTTACTTCAACATCCGATATCTCATCGTTTAGTTGTTCGAAATATTATGATCTCGAGGATTTTCTTAAGACAGCTGCCCATGAATATCTCGATGAGAAGGTTGCTGTCACGTACCTCGTTTATTCCAATGATCGGCTTGTAGGATTTTTCTCGTTAGCGATGGGATGTGTAACCACCGAAATGGTCACGAACACTTTAAGCGCCAAGATATATTATCCTAGAAAACTTCCAGCATTGCTCCTTGCCAGGATGGCAGTAACCGACGATTTAAGAGGGAAAGGAATCGGTAAGGAAATGTTAGCCCGCGTCATCGCGATGGCTTTCTCCTTATGTTCTCGCGTTGGATGTAGAGTGATAAAGGTGGATGCTAAAAATAACCCAAAAACAATCAATTTCTATAAAAAACACGGTGGTTTCATTCAAGCAGGAACCGGTGATGAAACCGTTCCAATGATCATTGATATGAATAAAATTCACTGTCATGACATTGAAAAGAAGCTGACTGATTTTGATGATGATTTCAATAAGATCACCGATGAAAACAGTTATCTCGATCATGAAGAAAAAAAGTCTCCTTGGTGAATTGTTGTCTCCCCACCCTAAAGGATGGGGCTTCCAGTAGGTTGTTGGCATTCATAGACACCCCTTTTCTTTCAGATATTCTTTTGTTATTCTTTTCCCACATTTCGGGCAGGATTACAAGAAGCCACTCTTACCG
>JAUSBW010000027.1 GCA_030651815.1 Methanoregula sp. | reverse complement strand
CGGTAAGAGTGGCTTCTTGTAATCCTGCCCGAAATGTGGGAAAAGAATAACAAAAGAATATCTGAAAGAAAATGGGTGTCTATGAATGCCAACAACCTACTGGAAGCCCCATCCTTTAGGGTGGGGAGACAACAATTCACTCGGGCACCATTCGTGTTCAGTCCGCTCCCCCGCTTAACAAGCATTAAATTTTGACAATCGGATACTCTTTGTATGAAAATTGCGATTATCGGGGCCTCCGGTTATGCCGGGGGGGAGCTCGTTCGCCTGCTCGTTCATCACTCAACGGCAAAAGTTACGTGTGCCACTTCCCGCAAACTGGCAGGAACCCCTCTTGACCAGGTCCATCCCCACTTAAAAGGGCTTACCAGTCTCAAATTTGAGAATCCCGGGATGGATGCCATAGATGCCGATGTGGCTTTTCTTGCAGTCCCGCATACCGCAGCGATGACCTATGCCGGCAAGCTGCTGGAGCGGGGGATCAAAGTGGTGGATCTCAGCGCAGATTACCGGCTGCCAAGAGAGATCTACGAGAAGGTATATGGCGTTGCACATACCGATTATTTTTCTGCACCCTACGGTATTCCGGAAATTCACCGCAAGGAAATAATCAATGCAAAGTTTGTTGCAAACCCCGGCTGCTTTCCCACTGGTGCAACACTTGCTGCCGCTCCTCTGGCAAAGCATGCCCACACGGTCATCTTTGACTCAAAGACCGGTGTGAGCGGTGCGGGTGACAATCCGTCTGCCACCACTCACTATCCGAATGTAGGGGACAATGTCGGAGTCTACAAATGGACGAGCCACCGCCATCTTGCCGAGATGAAGCAGGAACTTGCCGGGCTGGGTTCAAAAGCGAATGTCTACTTTACCCCCCATCTCGTACCGGTGAACCGCGGTATCCTGACAACTGCACATATCCTGCTCAAAGAACCCCTTGAGCAGAAAGAAGCAGAAAAAATCTACCATGATTTCTACAAGGGAGAATACTTTGTCCGGTACCAGAAACCCTCTCTCGCTGCAGTCCGGGGGAGCAACTTCTGCGACATGATGGTGGAGAGCGAGGGAATGCGTGTTGTAGCAGTCTCTGCTATCGATAATCTTGTGAAAGGCGCAAGCGGACAGGCAATCCAGAACATGAACCTGATGTGCGGGCTCTCTGAACAGGACGGGCTTGTCAGCGCAGGTATGCTCCCGTAGGTGATTAAAATGCTGGTAAAAGACGCAATGACAAAAAACCCGGTGGTCTGCTCTGCCGACACTCCTCTCCGCGACGCGGTTGGACTGTTCCGGAAGCATCATATCGGGGGCCTGCCTGTGATGGAAGGCGGGGAGGTTGTCGGGATGTTAACTGAGTCAGATCTCATCTCGCTCCTTGAATCAGAACGGATCTCTGATGATCTCTGGCTACCCTCGCCCTTTGAGATCATCGAGATCCCGATCCGTGAGTATGTGAACTGGGAAAAGACCAAGCATGCCCTGCGCAACATCGGCGATATGCCGGCAAAGAAGGTGATGACGCACCACGTGATCACGGCAACTGAGGATATGGAAGTAGAGGCAGCAGCATCCTTAATGCTAAAAGAAGGCATCAGCCGCCTCCCGGTGATACAGGGGAAAAAACTCGTCGGGATTCTTACCCGGGCTGATATCATCAATGCAATCGGCTCATCGCATTCCGATACTGCAGGTGCGGGGGCTTAAATGTCGGTAAGGAGTATCTGCGCAGTCAAAGGAGTAACTGCGTATGGCATGAAAGAGGGGAAGTTCGGTCTTGCCCTTATCCGTGCAAGTGGTACTGCCGCCGGGGTATTTACTGAAAATCTTGTCAAGGCTGCGCCGATCGAACTCATGCGCAAACAGATAAAGAAAGGAATATTGGAAGCCGTTATTGCAAACAGCGGCTGTGCCAATGCCTATACCGGCAAACGCGGGTATGAGGATGCGGTTGCGATGACCGGATTTGCCGGGGCAGCACTCGGTGTCGATGCAAAGCAGGTTGGGATCGCAAGCACGGGGGTGATCGGGCGGTATCTCGATCTTCCGCTCATCGAACGCCAGTGCAAAGCGATTGGGCCAAAACTCGATTGTACGGTGGAGGCAGAAACCCTCACAGCACAGGCCATCATGACTACCGATCTCTACCCGAAGCATGCACTGGTTAAGAAAGAGTCATTCTGTATTGGGGGAATAACGAAGGGAAGCGGTATGATCGCCCCCAACATGGGTACGATGCTTGCGTTCATCTACACGGATGCCGTGATCGGTGCAAAACCGCTTGCTGATGCCCTGAAACTGGCCACAAAGAGGACGTTCAACCGCGTAGTTGTCGATGGCGATACGAGCACCAATGACATCGCGCTCTGCACGGCAACAGGAGCAGCCGGCAAAGTGAACGTTAAGGAATTTTCCGCTGCATTAGAGGAGTGCTGTCGTTCCCTTGCTATGCAGATCGCCGCTGATGGAGAAGGAGCGTCGAAACTGCTCGAAGTGACAGTCACCGGTGCACCAAAAGAGGATGCGGCAGCAAAGGTTGCCCGCACTGTGATCGAATCCCCGCTCGTCAAGACTGCAGTGTATGGCGAGGATCCCAACTGGGGCCGTGTGGTTGCCGCAGCGGGTCGGGCTGGCGTAAAATTCGATCCCAACGCGGTCTCGCTCTGGATCAGTGACGGTAACGTGAAGTACCCTCTTGTAAAATCCGGCGAGATTATTGCGGATCTCAAGAATGCGAAGGCGGCTATGCATGGGAAAAAGGTGATCTTTATACTCGATCTTGCGGCAGGAAAAGCAGAGGCAACTGCGTGGGGCTGTGATTTAACCGGGAAGTATGTGGAAATCAATGGGAGGTACACCACGTGATGAAGCGCGAAGACGTACTCATGGAAGCCCTGCCGTATATCCAGCAGTTCTATGGCAAGACCATAGTGATCAAGCTTGGCGGGCATGCGATGGTAGATCCGGTGGTGCTGGAGAACGCGATCCGGGATGCTGTGCTCCTGCACTATGTGGGGATCCGCGTAGTCCTCGTGCATGGGGGTGGCCCGGAGATCTCCGAGAAGATGAAGACGATGGGCAAGGAATCCGTCTTTGTCGGGGGTCTGCGTGTGACCGACCCCGAAACCCTCGAGATCGCCCAGATGGTCCTCGTAGGCAAGATCAACAAAGGGATCGTATCGCTGATTGCAAAATGCGGTGCCCGTGGTGTCGGGCTATCGGGCAGTGACGGCAACCTGATTCTCGCAAAGAAGATGGAGCTCCAGAAAATAGAGGTTGGGGGTGTGCAGAAAGAAGTTGATCTGGGGCATGTCGGTGAGATCGAACGGATCGATCCGGCAATCTTAAACACGCTGCTCGATACGCGGTATATTCCGGTTGTAGCCCCGATAGCGATCGACCGGTCAGGAGCGAGCTTAAACATCAATGCCGACACAGCAGCCGGTGATATTGCCATTGCACTCAAGGCCTACAAACTCGTCAATATGACCGATGTGGATGGTGTGATGGATGCAAAACGTACCACTGTATACCGGAAACTGAACATCAGCGAAGCGGCTGCCATGCAGAAATCCGGGGTAATTGGCGAAGGTATGATCCCGAAAGTGGGCTCTGTGATCAAGGCGGTTGAGAACGGGGTGAGTTTTGCGCATGTCATCAATGGAAATATCGAGCACAACCTCATCCTTGAACTCTTCACCCGCGACGGTGTCGGGACGATGATATCTGCAAAATAATTTTTTTGCCGGACAGTATATTCTTTTATCGTCTTTTACAATAGTTACGGTGACTCTTGTCTATGGAAAAAACGCAAAAGATTTTCCTGGTATTGTTAGCAGTCATCATTGTCAGCGCTGCATTTTTTCTTGCAGCCCCTTACTCAAATTCTCTCACTACCGCAACTCTTCCCCCCACAACAGTCAAAACTTCTGAAACCGTAACAGCATTCTATTTTTACGGTGACGGTTGCAGCCACTGTGAAAAGGTAAAACCCCTCCTCACCGCACTCGAAACCCGGTATCCTGAACTCCACCTCACCCGGCTTGAGCTCTATAACAATGTGAAAAACCGGCAGATTTTTTCGGAAATGAGCCGGAAGTACGGTATTGCTAATCCCGGAGTTCCATTAATTTTTATCGGAAACAGCGCATTGATCGGCGATGTTGAGATTACAGACCGGTTTGAATATGAGATCCTTCTTGAGAAACAACGGCTCCTGTCCTGTAACGGCACTGCTCAATCTGTAACACCAGTCAGGGATCCCAGCTGCACGCAGGAATCTCAACTGCTCAGCCTGCCGATGGTCATATTCGCAGCTATTGTTGACAGTGTCAATCCCTGCGGTCTGTCCGTGCTGGTCTTCCTGTTGATCCAGATGGCGGCGGCCGGAAGCAGGAGGCGCATCCTGCTTGCCGGCGGTGCATATATCACCGCGATGTTCCTGTTCCATCTTCTGGTTGGAATCGGGCTTTTCTCGGTGATCTCCTTCTCCGGGCTCTCACGGACTTTCGCTCTTATAGGGGGGGCAGTCGCTCTTCTTCTGGGGATCATAACGATCGCCGATGTGCTCCGGAACAAGGAGACCTTTATCCTCTCCATACCAGAATCAAAGAAAGGAATGCTTGGGAACTATATCCGCATCGCATCGCTTCCCGCCGCATTTGTCCTCGGGATCCTTGCCGGCATCCTCGGCTTTTCCTGTACCGGGGGCATCTATATCAGCATACTCGGTCTCATGGGCAGGGAAATGACTGTCATGTCCGGGTTGCCTTGGCTTTTACTGTACAACTTTGTCTATGTGCTTCCCCTGATCCTGATCACCCTTCTCGTTGCGTATGGCATATCCCCGGAACGGGCTGACCGTATGAGGACGGAGTACAAGCGGACGCTCAGGATGGTTATTGGTCTGATACTGGTTGGTCTTGGGGCGGTTATCCTTCTTGGGTGGGTGGGGTAAACCACTTAAAAAAATTCCAAAACAACCGTTTCCTGTTCGCGAGAGTCAAGCGTTCCCGGCATTGCAATCGCACGTAACCGGAAATAAATGAAAGAGTTTAACAGATCCTCTGATAAATAGACAGATAAAAGAAGTCTGAATGGGGGGAAGAGTAATGAAAAAAACGGATCACCAGGTATACCAGTTTAAGATTGCGTTAATGGGGTTCACTCCCCAGATCTGGCGGAGGATTCAGGTTCCTGAAACCTATACTTTCTGGGCACTCCATGTGGCAATCCAGAGTGCGATGGACTGGGGTGGGCATCACCTCCATGAATTTACCATCCTCAATCCAAAAACCGGCGAGAAGGATGTGATTGGCATCCCGTTTGAAGATTTTGAAGAACGGGGGGTAATGGAAGGCTGGAAAGTAAAAATTGCCAGATATTTTTCGATGACAAACAAAAAAGCTGTCTACCTGTACGATTTCGGGGATTACTGGGAGCACAGCGTTGTCCTTGAAAAGATACTGCCAAAAGATCTTAAAACCAGCTACCCGTGCTGCATTGCCGGGAAACGGAGTCCTCCGCCTGATGATGTCGGGGGGATATCAGGATTTGAAGAGTTTGTTGAGATTATGAAAGATCCCAGCCATGAAGAGCACGATGAGATGGTTCAATGGTATGGTGGCGAATTCGATCTGGAAGCTTTTGATTGTAAGGATGTCAGGTTCTTAAACCCTGCCGAAATGCTCAGGCTGATGAATTCGGATGAATAACTCCCTTTTTTTGTGGTCATAAGATCGGTAATCTGCCGCTCTGTCATCAGCTTCACAGCAGCACCACAAAGATTGAGTATGAATATACGGATAGTACAGCATTACGATGTCAGGGACCCTTAAGATTACACGATTCTGGCACAGACACGACTCGAATAGGGACCGGCTTCATCTGAACAAAGAATTCCGGCTCCGTGAAAAAGAATACTTCCGGAAATTCGGGGAATTCTTACGGAAATGCAAATCCCATGGATGGAAGACATGGTAAACAATGGGGAGAACCCCGGCGTGCAAATCGAAAAGAAAATTTGCACAACTAATATATTTGTTCCGGAACTCTTCGTCATGGAGATAGCAGAACAGGATATGCAGCACTGGTCGATCCTGAAGGTACGATTCAGTCCCGGCCCGATATCATTCCTGGACAACAGGTGGAAAAACCCCCTGCATAACCGGGAAAGATCTCTTCATAGTGACAAGAGCCCCCTACATGATTGCCACCCGTGGTCCGGCCAGCGGACCGCTGCTGATACATCTTCAGAGAACCCCCACCTGACACCGGACCCGAATGGATGGGTGAGGAAGTCCCACCCCTTCACAAAAAGCAGGAGCCCGCTTAAAAATTTCTAAAAAAAATAATTCGTGGAACTTTTTTTTGCCTTTGCGAGTTCTCAAAATAATTCAAAAAAATTTTGGCGGCTCACAGAAAACACGGAATTTTTTTGGCGTATGAGAAAAATCCGGAAACTTTTTTTTCGGAAAAATCTGTACACGCACACACCCGCAAAACAGAATTATTCCCCACCATTAAAAAATCTAACAAACCCTCATAAAACCCCGAATTCTCCGACGTGATCGCGATAGAGGGCAATAGAAGGGCATTTGCGGCTGTTTCTCTCAAAAATCAACCTGAGATATGTGTCAAAACCCGATGCCCTTAAAACGCCGTTAAAGTGCAGGATCAAATCGCGTGTAAATCGGTTGTTTTGGAGAAATAACCCTTTAAAACCGTTATTTTTTTAGCGGAGGACACCGCTTCTTAAAAATCCGAAAACCGGATCAGAAAAATGGCAACCGGAGCCCGGATTGGGCTCAGAATAGTGTATCTTTTGGAACTGGGGACCGACCCGGCTCCTGGCGTTGTCTGACGTACTTCAGATCCCATGTTTGGGGGGTCAGATTGAATAATTCTCTCGTCGGACAACGGAGTGAAATTGGGGGATTAGCCGGGAGTATGATGGGATGGGGATGAGTGTAGTGATCCAAAAACCCCCTTTTTACGTCGGAGACCCCTTTACCATGGCTGGTCCAGACTCTTAAAAAAGTGTCTAATTCGCGAAAAACGGAGCTATATATTTTCTGAAAACCGCATATTGTGCCCCGTTTGGTGGGATTCGGGCTCTGTCTAAAAATCCAGTGATACACAATAAATATTGACATCTCCCACGACTAAAGTCGTGGGATTCTCACTTCATCGACCTGAACGTATCCCAGTACATTGACTGGAACAGAGGATCAGGTTTCCATGAGCGTAGATT
>JAUSBW010000015.1 GCA_030651815.1 Methanoregula sp. | reverse complement strand
TTAACATTTTGTTTAGATCTGAGTAGTCTTAAAAAAGGATTTTCTAACAACAAAACCTGATATTTGAACGGTCAGTCGAATTTCAGCGAGTCAGAGTGGGTATATTGGAGAGCATAACGCGAGTAATGTGACATTTTAGAGTTAAAAAAAGAATGCGAATGAAATTTCAAGCAAAGATCGAGAAGTCGTTCTTGATCGCAATTGCTTCGATGATAGGGACCATCTTTGTTTCTGCTATGCCGAACTTGTCCATGTACATCTGAAGGATTGCCTTTTCTTCTCCTGCAAGCACACCATCGGACATCGCAAGGTCGCAGAGGATGGCGAGCGTGGCAATCTTCTGCTTCTCATCAAGGACGTTTGCGATCATGTCAATAACGCCGGGGAACTTGTTGGCCTTTAAAACCTCCATCGCAGTATCGATGGATTTACGGTCGCCACGGACGATCTTTGCCAGATCGTTCATCTCGGCCTGATCGATAACCCCGTCTGCCGCAATAACGGTAATGGCGGATAGCACGAGTGCTGATTTCGGATTGAGCGTTGCTGTTTTTCCGGTTAACTTGTCAAAAATTCCTATAATGATCACCTTTTTTTCTCACTATTGGACGCAGGTTATCATCTCTCTTTCGCCCGTTGCAATCAGGAGGATTTGTCTTCCGGTACAGATGCGGACGGAGGGGTCATGGACCGTTGATCTTACCCCCACCTGATTTTAAAAGATCGACTTAACCTGAGGTTCTGTTGGTGTTTCTCTGTGGTATCATTCAGAAACACCCTTCAGACAATATACCAATATTATATGTGCAGCTGGAGATGAATTGAGATGAATACACTAACCTATTGTCAATGCTCATTTTGTCAGGCTTTGGGATGCAGGAAAACAAAAGATTTTGTCCAGGGTGTATTCTGTAAATTGTGCAATGGCCCGATGCACAGCCTCACTACAAACGAATATGACAGAAAACTGCACTATACAGCAACACCGCACGAAGAAGGATTGCTACCGGAACGTTGTCCAGTACCATGCTGTCCGATAGCGTGTGATGAAGATTCATCCCGTGAACAGGGAACGAATTTACGGGATGAGCAGGAGGAACTGCGATGACGAGGAATCATTCAGATTGCCCGTAGTATCCGGTAATGAACTGGTAGCTGTTTGTTTTTTTGCTTTCTGCCGCAATGTTGTTGGATATTTATTTTATTCGTGGTTGCCTGCATTGCAGGTCTCATTTACAGAATACGGGGGATCACATTTCCCAATAAGAGATTTTTAAAAAATAAGAAACTACAGTACTTTTAAGTGCGAAATAGTTATGGAACATGCAGGAATTTTGTATGCGAAGACTGTACAATTTGAAATTCTGTGTTATTCCTCAAAAACAATTTATAAATACTATAAAGGATAATTAAGAAATATTCCCATAACCGGAGGTGGTTTGATTTTATTCCGGGTTTTGTCCCTATGCACTGCATTCCTCAAAAGTACACTTCCTCAACCGGCCGTCCGATTGCAACGGAAGGCAAACCCTCCAGCCCCGTAACAATATCAGGTGAATTGTTGTCTCCCCACCCTAAAGGATGGGGCTTCCAGTAGGTTGTTGGCATTCATAGACACCCCTTTTCTTTCAGATATTCTTTTGTTATTCTTTTCCCACATTTCGGGCAGGATTGCAAGAAGCCACTCTTACCATTGATTTCATCCCAACGGACATTAATTGAGGTTATATCTTGTTTACAATTCGGACACTCAAAATCGTCGTAACTCATTTCTTCACCTTCGATTCATTCTGGCTCTCCACACAATTGTTAGCGGCTGATAGGAGCGGTACCT